>JAUXOH010000012.1 GCA_030682505.1 Candidatus Didemnitutus sp.
CTGCAGGACATCGGCTCCCGCTCCTACACCTTTGCCAGCGCGATGCTGACGACGATGGCCGCCTGCTTCGAGCAGGACATCGAAGTCATCGTGTTGGATCGACCGAATCCCCTGGGCGGATTGAAAGTCGACGGTCCGCCGCTCGACGCCGAGTGGAAGAGCTATGTCGGCGCCTTTCGCGTGCCCTACGTGCACGGTCTGACGATCGGTGAGCTCGCGCGCATGGGCCGCGAGGCCCCCCAGGTCATGACCATTCCCAAGGTCATCAATGTCTCCGAGAAGGTGCGCGAGAAGGGCAAGCTGACGGTCATTCCCATGCGCGGGTGGACGCGGTCGATGCGCTGGCCTGATACCGGCCTGAAATGGATCAAGACCTCGCCGATGATTCCGACTTTCGAATCCACCGTCGGTTACGCCATGGTGGGATTGGGGTGCCAGAATACGCCGTGGACTTCCGGGATTGGTCGGGAGTTTCCGTTTCGCGGCATCAGTTTTCCGCGCAAGACCCCGGACGAAATCATCAAGGCCCTCGAAGCCTATAAAATCCCCGGCATCAAGTTTCTGAAAATGCAAGCGATGGGTCCCGACAACAAGCCACGCACCGGCGTTTACGTCGAGGTGACGGATTGGAACGCGTGGCGCCCCACCGAGCTGTCATTCTATATGCAGAAGCAGGCGGCACTCTGGCTGCCGCTGAATCCCTTCGCCAATCTGACCAACGGCGAGGAACGCACGTTCAACATCCACGTTGGTTCCACGGCTTGGTATAACGCCCTCAAGTCGCAGGGCGGGCGGGTGGACCCCGCCTTGTTCATCCGGAACTGGCAGGAGCGCGCCGCGGTCTACCAGCAGCAAAGCAAGCGGTATTGGCTCTACCAATAAGTCGTGGGACCAACCCGCGCCGGCCGCGACCCCGGCGGGATTATTGCGCGGACTTGCCCGGGCTGTTCCTCGCCGCCCACGTGTCGTAGTCAGCCCGCGACATGAAACTGAGCGAGGCACTGTTGATGCAGTAGCGCTGACCGGTGGGTCGGGGGCCGTCATCAAAGAGGTGACCCAAGTGACTGCCACAAACTTTGCAGTGCACTTCGATCCGTACCATCCCCCAACTCACATCGCGCTCCTCGCCGATGAACAGCTTCTCCAGCGGTTGCCAATAGCTCGGCCAGCCCGTGCCCGATTCAAACTTGTGTCTGGAATCAAAAAGTGGGGTGTCGCACCCGACACAGAAAAACACGCCATCTTCATGGCTGTCCCAGTAAGCATTGCGAAACGGCGGTTCGGTTCCTTGTTGGCGGGCGACACGGAACTGCTCTGGCGTCAGCCGCGCGCGCCACTCCGCTTCGGTGCGTTGGACCGTGGTGTTGCTCATGTCGATGACGACCTTCGACGGAAGGCCACAGGCGGATTTGGCATCGTCGGGCGGGCAGTAGGCGGCGTCGCTGGCGGGTGAACCTGCCGGGGAGGAGGAAGCGTTCATGAGAGGTTTGTTCTGGGCGTGGAGAAAGACCGCCGCCGCAATGGCGGTGACGAACAGGGCGAGAAATGACCACTTCTTCATCGGTGACGAGGCTACACAGGGTTGGCGTTTGTGCAAACACGCGGGCGGCGGGGCAAATCTTCGCCCCAACCTCCCTTCGCGCTGCGCTACCCGAGCAGGAGTGCCGGGGCGGCCCGTTTATTCCACGCGACTGCGAACATCGCCATCGGCGAACTCGGACACGAGCTTCTGCCCGGACTTCACGCCCTTGGCCCGGGCGATCGGTTGACCCGCCTCGTCGCGCACGATGGCAAAGCCGCGTTGCAGGACCGATCTGGGACTCACCGACTCCAGGCGTTTCCACAAAGCCAGCAGGCGATGCGATTCAAATTGCACGCGAAACTCCGGTGATGCCGCCGCGAGTCGCGCGCGCACCGCCGACCATTGTTCGCGACGCAGCTGTGTCGCCTGCCGCAACGACGAACCCAGTCGATTCGTGAGATCGTCGATTCGCAGTTGGTGTTGCTCCAGCAGCGCCACCGGCGACAGCAAACGCAAGCGACTGCGCGCATGACTGAGGCGCTCGACCGCATCTTCGAGATCCCGCCCGAGCCGGTCGTCGAGCACGCGTTGCGCGCGGGTGACGCGTTCGCGGCACGCGACATGGCTGCTCGAAATCAATTCCGCGGCGGCGCTGGGCGTCTCCGCCCGCACATCGGCCGCAAAATCGCAGAGCGTAAAGTCGATTTCGTGTCCCACTGCGGAGATGACGGGCAGCGAACAGGCGGCCACCGCACGGACAAGCGGTTCTTCGTTGAACGCCCACAGGTCCTCGACGCTGCCGCCTCCGCGACCGATCACGAGGAGATCGAAAATACCCAGCTGTTCGGCCAGCCGCAGCATCTCGACCATCTCCAACGCTGCTCCTGCGCCCTGCACCTTTGCCGGCAGGACGACAATGCGTCCCGGCCATTCTCGGCGGCGCAAGATCCGGAAGAAATCCTGCACGGCCGCGCCAGTCGGCGATGTGATAAAGCCCACACAAAGCGGAACCGCCGGGAGCGGGCGCTTCCGCGCGGTCTCAAAAAGACCTTCGGCGACCAAGCGGGCCTTCAGTTCTTCAAACTGCTGTTGCAATCGCCCCAACCCATGGTCAACCACGGCCCGCACGATGAACTGATATTGGCCGCGCGCCTCGTAGACATCGATCTCCCCGTAGACGAGCACCTGCAGCCCATCCTTGATCGCGACGCTTTGCCGGGAGGCGTCACCGCGGAAAAGCACACAGCTCAACTGCGCTCCGGCGTCTTTGAGCGAGAAGTAGACGTGGCCACTGGCTTGGGCGCGGAGATTGGAGACCTCCCCCTTCACCCAGCCCGCCGGCAGGCCACCCTTGAGCAACTCCCGCACCCGCCGCGTGAATTCCGTGACCGTTTGCACTCGGCCCGGATCATCGGTCGGGAGCTGGTCGGGATCGTTCACGTGGACTTGCGGCGACGGTCGTAATGCTTCCTCACTAGGTGGAGCACCGTCATCAGCGCGACTACGGCGCTGAGCGTAATCAGCGCCGTCTTGCCTTTGCCCTGAATGAGCGCGTCACCAAAAAGCAAGAAGGCCGTGTTGAGCGGCCAGACGATAATCGCGGAAACAACAAAGTAGCGGGCAAACGGAACCTCCGCGAGCCCGGCGAGAAAATTCTGCACCACAAACGGAATGCCGGGGGTGACCCGCAACAGAACGACAAGGTCGGTCGCATCGCCCGAGGCAACCTCGGGAAGTTTGTAACCCAGTCGCGTCACAATCGCCCGCAACAGTGGCCGCAGTCCCCGGCGGGCGAGCGCATAGGCAAAGCACAAATTGAAGGTCACCGCCAGCAAGGCCAGCAAAACGACCGTGTTGATGCCGAGTTGCTCGCCAAACAAGGGAACTGCGGGCAAAATGAAAATCGCCATCGGCATGCCGCACGCCGGCAAGATTGCCATCGCCAAAAAATAGGTGGTTGGCCCCGCCGCGCGCAAAACCTCCAGACCGGCGTCGATCCATTCCCGCAGGTCGGCACCGCGCATCAGCAGGACCGCGAAAATCGCCAGCCCCACGGCCGCCAGTCCGAGCTTGAGCAGCAGGAGGCGTTGGTCGCGACGGGTGTGATCAGCCATGGCGCGACGATGCGCGGGCTGCTTCCCCACCGTCAAGGCCGGACCTGCCGTCGTCTTTGCACTTCCCTACGTCCGGACCTCCACTAGGGTGCGGGTCTGCTTTCGCATGAAGCTCACCATCGTCATCCCCTGTTATAACGAACGTCACACCATCCGCTCGATTGTGGAGGCGGTGCGAGCCGCGCCGATCGCTGACAAGGAAATCATCATCGTCGATGATTGTTCGAGCGACGGCACGCGCGAGATCCTGAAGAGTGAGATCGAGGCGCTCGTCACCAAGGTGCTCTACCATCCGGTCAATTGCGGCAAGGGCGCCGCGTTACGCACCGGCTTTGCCGCCGCCACGGGCGACGCGGTGATTGTGCAGGACGCCGACTTGGAATACGATCCGCAGGAATACCCCCGCCTGCTCAAGCCGGTGGCCGACGGCAAGGCCGACGTCGTCTTCGGGTCGCGGTTCATGGGCGCGGAAGCGCACCGCGTGGTTTATTTCTGGCACATGGTGGGCAACCGCTTTCTCACGCTGCTCTCCAACATGTTTACCAATATCAATCTCACGGACATGGAAACGTGCTACAAGTTGTTCCGGCGCGACGTGCTCCGCCAGATCACGATCGAGGAGAATCGTTTTGGCTTTGAGCCGGAAATCACCGCCAAGGTGGCGGCGATCGAGGGTTGCCGCATTTTCGAGGTGGGCATCAGTTACTATGGACGCACCTACGCCGAAGGAAAAAAGATCGGCTGGCGCGATGGCTTCCGGGCCATCTATGCGATCGTGAAGTATAATGTGTTTCGTTGAGAGATTAACGCCGACTTTACCCGCTGCCGCTTGCGCCACCGCCCCAATCCTGCCATGTGCATCGTATGAGTGTCCTCCACCCCGCGGTCACTGTCGTGATTCCGATCTTCAACGAAGAGGCGGTGCTGCCTGAGTTGCTCGCCCGCCTCACGGCGGTTTTTGACCTGCCGGGCGCGGTAAAATGGCAGGTTCTGTTTGTCGACGACGGCAGCGCGGACCGCTCCGCCGAGATTCTCCGCGGCCGGGTGGCCGACGATCCGCGTTTCGGACTAATTGAATTGAGCCGGAATTTTGGGCATCAATCCGCTCTGCGGGCCGGTCTGGCCCATGCGGCCCACGCCGATGCGGTCGTGACGATGGACGCCGATCTGCAGGATCCGCCCGAGTGCATTCCCGCCTTGGTGGAAGCCTGGCAGGCGGGGGCCGAAGTGGTTCTCGCCGTGCGGCGGTCGCGGGAGGAACGCGGGCTGCGGCGCCTCGGTTTCGATATTTTTCACCGCGTCTTCGGCAGCTTGAGTGATTTTCCAATCGAGCAGAACACCGGCACGTTTGGTCTGCTCGCCCGCCCGGCGGTTGAGGCGTTCAACCAGTTGCCCGAATCGAATCGTTTTTTCCCGGGTCTGCGGACGTGGGTCGGCTTCAAGCGCGCGGATGTGCTCTATGATCGCAAGGAGCGTGCGGCCGGCCAGCCCGGACAAACGATGCGCCGCCTCGTGCGCTATGCCCTCGATGGTTTGTTCAGCTTCTCCTACCTGCCGTTGCGGACGGTGACCCTGGTCGGAATGTGCGTCGCCGGTGTCGGTTTTGCGCTCGGCGTTTTCTACGTCACGCGGCGGCTGTTCGGCGTGGAGGTTGCGCAAACCGGGTTCACCACGCTCGTCACCTTGGTGCTTTTTCTCGGTGGAGTGCAGTTGATCGGCATTGGTGTGCTGGGCGAATACCTCGGTCGAATCTACGACGAGGTCAAACGGCGCCCGGGCTATTTCATCAAGCGCAAGTCCGGCCTTGAATAGGCGCTGGATACTCGCCGCCCTCGCCCTCGGCGGCCTCGCGGCGCTCGCCGTGGCGGGCTACTGGCTGCTGTTCACGCAGTTCATGGCCTACGACGACGAGGGCTACGTGCTCTGGTCGCTGCACAATTATTTCGCCCAGGGCGGACTCTATACCAAGGTTTACAGTCAATACGGGCCGTTCTTCTACGTGTTCAATGATGTCCTGTTTGGTGTCTCGGGTTGGAGTCTAGACAATGAAACGGTGCGCGTGGTGAAGCTATTTTATTGGTGCGCGTGCGCCTTTCTGTCCGCGCACCTCGCTTGGAGACACACCGGCAATGTAACGGTGGCCGGTGCCGCCGCTGCGCTGACGTTCATCACCCTGCTGGTGATGGCAAGTGAACCCGGACATCCGGGAGGTCTGCTTGCGCTGCTGGCAGCGGGCGGCGCCATGGCCGGCGCGGCGGCGATCGAAGCCGGACGGCCACGCACGTTTGCCGTCGTGACGGCGTTGATCGGTACGGCCATGCTCCTCAGCAAAATCAACGTCGGGCTGTTCTTCCTGATCGCGGCCGGCTCGTGGATCGTGCTCCACACCCGGCTGGGACGCTGGCGGCGCGCCGCGCTGTGGTTCGTGGCCGTCGGTTGCGTGGTGGCGCCGCTCGCGTTGATGAAGGCGCTGCTGCACGAGCAGTGGGTGGCTACCTTGGGCTTCCTTTTTTCCTGCGGGGCGCTGGGACTGCTCGCCTTGATCCAAGCGCAACGGCGCGAGGAGTCGGCAATCGCCATCTGGTGGGTGGCCCTCGGCGCGGCGGCCACCCTGGCGACACTCGTGCTCGGCGCGACGTGGGCGAGCGGAACCCCTCTCATCGCCTTGTGGCAGGGCGTCATCGTCGATCCCTTGCACCACCCCTTTGTCTATGTGCATGCAGTGCAATGGCCCGCATTCGCCCCGTGGCTGGCCATCGTGGCATTGATCCTTGTCGGGCTTGATTATTTACTTTCCCGGGCACCCTCATGGGGCGTGGTGCTGGCGGTCCTGCGGCTTCTTGTCGGCGGCTGGCTCCTCTGGCAGGTGTCGCGCGCGCCCGATGTGTCGCTGGCCGCGTTCGGCCTGAAATACGGCGTCGCGTCCGTCTGGTTGATGATGGTCCCGCTCGTTCCCGGTGTTGCCACACCGGCCGTGCGCGCGCGCCTCTGGGTCGCGTGGGTTTTCGTATGGCAGGTGCTCCAAGCCTACCCCGTGGCCGGAAGCCAGATGGGATGGGGCTCCTTCTTGTGGATGCCGCTCGCAACGATTGGTTGCTATGAGGCGATCCAATTCCTTGCCACCCGTGCGCCCCGCGCGCGGCGCATCCTCACCGCGGGTGCCGCACTGGCACTGGCCGGCGTCTGCGGACTCACGATGGGGCGCCTCATTTCCATGGGATATCAGCGCTACACCCAGGACGAACCACTTGGCGTGCCGGGAGTCCAGCGCCTTCGGCTCAGTGACGACTACACGATCAACCTCCGGCTCTTGGTGCGGAACATCAATGCGCACGCCGGCACGCTGTTCAGTTATCCGGGTCTTTTCAGTTTCAATCTCTGGACCGGTCGGCCCACTCCGACCCTCGCCAACGTCACCCACTGGTTCTCTCTCCTCAACGAGGAGCAGCAACAGGCCATTATCACCCAATTGGAAACCGATCCACGCTCGGTGGTGATCGTACAGAGCCATATCATCAATTATCTCGTCTTCCACAATCTCGCGCCCAAGGGGCTGCTGCGTGACTACATCCTGAAGCACTACCACGCCGCCTTTCGCCTCGACACCTATGAACTATGGGTCCGACGCGGCCGGCAGATTGCCCAGCTGGGTATCGCTCGGCTCCACATCGCGCCGGATGGGCCGCCGCGCCTTGAGCTCTGCACTGATGCCGTCGGGCAAGCCACCGCGGTCGAACTCCAGTTTCTCTACGCCCCGTTCCGGCCGTTGCTGCGCCTGCCGCTCGATGCCACGACGGGCTGGAAACTCACCCCACTCGCGCCCGACGGTTCGCCAGTTGGCTCAACGGTCGACGCCGCCCTTCCGGTGTTGCTGACTGGAATCACGCGCCTCGAAACGAATCTTTCCCAGTCGCCGACCCTTCTGCCGTCACTCGACCAACTCCGGCTGGTGGTGCTCGATGACGCCGGCCGGACCCTCGACGTCCTGCGCTTCGCCAACTAGCCCCGCCGCCGGGCCACCAAAATCAGGCTGACGCCGAAGGGAAAGGAAATCGGCCAGAACGCCGGAGCCACAAAAAGCCAACGCAACAGGCGGTTGAGCCACGGGCGGAGTAATTTGTCTTCCGCTCGTGCGGCACCAGCCGGAGCAGGAAACCACCGGCGCCACTTGCGCAGACACCACACCGCCGGGTAGGCGACGACGTTGGTGTAGTTGGTGTGAACCAGCTCCCATTCCGCAGCGGGAAAAAGTTTCTTCAACTGCGGCCGCGAATAGCGACGGAAGTGATGCAGGCCCACATCCCAATCACTCCACAGGGCCATGCTCGCCGGCACTGTGACCACGGCCAATCCGCCGGGTTTCAGCAAGCGATGAAACCCTTTCACGACCAGCAGGTCGTCGGGCACATGCTCCAGCACGTCGAGGGCGGTGACATACTCCAACGAGCCATCCGGCAACGGCACCCGATCACCGGCCAGGCTGATCACCTGCTCCGCCCGAAAGTGGGCGCGCAACAAGCGGAGCGCTTCCTCATGATCATCCAACACCATCACCCGGCACTGCTGCTCCATTTCCTGCGCAAAGCGCCCGGTGCCCGCACCACAGTCGAGCAGCAGGTCGTCGGCGGCCGGTGGCCGGACCCGCTGCAACCAACCGCGCACCATCTCGCGCTTGCCCGCGTAGTACCAGTGCGTGCCCTCAACCCGCGACAGATTGGTGTATTCGGATGCGTCCATTGCCGGCTAGGTTGACGAATCCCGGCTCCGCTCCAAGCTCGACCTTGCCGATGCCGTCCCGCCCCACTTGCTTTCTTGCCGTGCTCCTGCTCGCCGGATTTGCGTTCATGGTGGCGACGGTCTTCCCGCGAATCGGGGTGACTTTCGACGAGCCGGCCCACCTCACCGCAGGGCGCGCCTATTGGAGCGAAAACGACTACCGGTTGCATCCCGAAAACGGCCTCTTGCCTCAACGCCTTGCGGCCCTGCCGGCGGTGATTCAAAACACGCCATTCCCCGGCCTCAACAATGCCGCTGGTCGCAGCGGCGATGTTTGGGGTGTCGCTCGCGACTATTTTTTCGGGATCGGCAATGATCCTTCCGGCCTGCTCGCCGGCGCCCGCGCCCTGATGGTTGTGCTTGGAGTGATACTCTTGTTTCTCCTCTGGCGCTGGGCTCATTCGCTTTGGGGAACGCGCGGTGGTTTGTTTGCTCTCGCCGGTGCAGCCTTCTGTCCTCACTTGCTCGCCCACAGCGGACTCGCGACCTCGGACATCGCAGCCGCCCTCGGTTTCATGGCCGCTTTGCTCGCCTGGTGGCGGTTGCTGCACAAAATAACCATCGACCGGATCCTCTTCGCGGGGGCGGCCACCACCTTTCTTGCGCTGGCAAAATTTTCGTCAGTCCTGCTTTCTCCGGTCGGGTTGTTGCTGCTTTTCGTGCGGTGCGCGCGAAAGGCTCCGTTGCCCATTCGGCTGGGTTCACACCGGGCAAGGGCGCTTGGCTGGCTTCGATTCCCGGTGCTCGCCGCGGCCGCGACCTTGGTGGGCTTGCTCACGTGGGTCGGGATTTGGGCGGGATTTGGTTTCCGCTATTCTGCCTCGGCGGATGATCGCCCGGCGGTCTTCGCCCAATCCTGGGCCGAAGTCTTGATCGAGCGCCCCCGCAACGCTGGTTCCGTGATGGCCGACGGTTCACTCCCGGCCGATGTCGTGGAACTCAAACCGGGAATCGTGCAGCACTTTGTGCGCTGGGCCCGCGAAAGGCATCTTTTGCCCGAGGCCTACCTCTTTGGCTTCGCCTTCACCGATCGCTATTCGCGCAATCGACTGGCCTATTTCGCCGGGGAGTTTCGCGAAAGCGGCTGGCGGGAATTTTTTCCCGCGGCCATCGCGCTCAAGACCACTCTCCCGGCCCTCGGATTGTCGGCTTTGGCGGTCTTCGCCTTGATTCGTTCGCCGCGTCGTTCGCGTTTCCTTTACCGCCTCACGCCCCTCCTGCTTTTCAGCGGCATCTATTGGCTGTTCGCGCTTCAAAGCAGCCTGAATATCGGACATCGTCATCTGCTGCCGCTCTACCCGGTGCTCTATCTCCTGACCGGCGCCCTGGCGTTGCTGCCGCCGCGGCGCTGGATCATGGTGCTCTTGATCGCGCTCCTGGTCTGGCATGCGGTCGAATCGTGGCGCGTGCGTCCCCACTATCTGACGTATTTCAATCAACTCGCCGGCGGCCCGACGGGCGGCCATCGCTACTTTGTCGACAGCTCGCTCGACTGGGGCCAGGGCCTGCCAGATTTGAAAAATTGGCTGAGATCGAATGCCGCAGACGAGCGCGTCTTTCTTTCCTACTTCGGCTCGGATGATCCTGTGTACGCCGGGATTCACGCGACGCGCATCGGGGATGTTTATTTCGATCATTCGCTCCTGCGGCCCGCGGCGCCCGAATTGGCCGGGGGCATCTATTGTGTCTCCGCAACCATGCTGCACCGCGTCTACACGCAGGTGCGCGGCCCGTGGTCGCCCGCCTACGAATCGGAATACCAACAACTGCAACAATGGCGGAAACGATCGGCTGATTGGCCGCCCAATCGCTGGCGCGACCTCGCCGGACACGCGATCGACCGAGAGGCCTTCGTTCGCGAACTCGTCCGCTTCGAGCAATTGCGCTTCGGTCGGCTCTGCCATTTCCTGCAATTCCGCCACCCCGACGCGATCGTGGCCAATTCGGTCTTCATCTACCATCTGCGGGACGAGGAAATCAACGTGGCTCTCCGGGGTCCACTGCCTGCCGTTCGCGGCCCCTGAGACGTCCGCAAAAATGCAACCCGGGAAACCGCCGCTTGCCCCGGTTACCGTCGTGCGCAGCCCGACAGAGTCGCGCCGCAACATTCATCAGGCCGGACCCATCCGCCAACGCCGCCATGCCCAGCCGGTCAGCCCAACTCCAATCGCGACAGTCAGCACCAGCCAAATCATCTGCTCCACCCCAACGATAATCATCAACCAACTCGCGCTGCCTGCGGCTAGCACGGACAAACCCAGCGACAGTTCAGCGAACCAAAATTTCGGTGCGGCCAGCCAGAGGGCCGTGAGGAACAAAGCGCACAACCGGCGCCCGAGACCGGCATCCCGCGCAGGGGGCGATGTTTCGCCCAGCGCCAGCCACCAAGGCAGCACGAGCAGGAGCAGCACCACGCGATAGGGGAAATTGGTCGTGGCCAAAAAACAAAAAATCCAACTTGTCCCACCGGCGACGGCACAAATGCTCCGTCCGCCAACCACGGGCAGTGAAGTCCAAAGCGCCGCACGATGCGGCCACAACAAGGAAATTGAGGAAACCCCGCCCACCAAAAAGCCGAACAAAAGCCAAGTGCGATGCTCGACAAGTTGTTCCCACACGATGGGAAAAAGCGGCACACCGAAGGCAAAAACCGTGCTCGGTCTCGGGGAGATCGACAGGGC
>JAUXOH010000016.1 GCA_030682505.1 Candidatus Didemnitutus sp.
CTGGCGCTACGCGGATGATGGCACTCCGAAGCCCGACTTCGTGATCAACCGCCCCGAGTCCCATGGCGCGCAGATTCTCGTTGCGGGACACAATTTCGGCTGCGGCTCGTCGCGCGAACACGCGCCATGGGCCCTGGTCGGCTGGGGCTTCCGCGTCGTGGTCTCCACGATGTTCGCGGACATTTTCGGCAACAACGCACTCAAGAACGGACTCGTGCCGGTGACGGTGCAACCGGCGGTGCAGGCCGCGTTGCTGGCCGCGCTGCAGCGGGACCCCCATTTGCGGCTCACGATCGCCCTCACCGGGGACCAGCCGACGCTCGCATGGCCGGGCCGGACACCGGTTGAGTTCCCCCTGGATCCGTTCTCGCGGGATTGTCTCCTGCGCGGGGTCGATGAACTCGGGTACCTGCAGGCGCACGAAGCCCAAGTAAGAGCCTATGAAGCCGCGCGCGCCTGACCTGAATCTGCCGGAAGCGGTCGAGACCTTCGACACCACGCTGCGTGATGGCACGCAGCGGGAGGGCATTTCCTTTTCGCTCGAGGACAAACTCCGCATCGCGCAGAAGCTCGACGGACTCGGGGTGATGTTCATTGAAGGCGGCTGGCCGGGCTCGAATCCGAAGGACGCCGAGTTTTTCGCGCAGGTGAAGCACCTGGAATTCAACCACGCCAAGCTCGTTGCCTTCGGGTCCACCCGCCGGGCGAAGCTGATACCGGCGGAGGATCCGAGTGTGCGCGCGCTGGTCGACGCGGGCACCGAGGTGTGCGCGATCTTTGGCAAGTCCTCGCCGCTGCAGGTGAAGGAAGTCCTGCGCTCCACCCTCGAGGAGAATCTCGCGATGATCGAGGACACGGTCGCCTACCTCAAGGCGCAGGGCAAACGCGTCATTTACGACGCCGAGCATTTTTTCGACGGCTACGATGCCGATCGCTTCTACGCGTTGGAGACCCTGCGCGCGGCGACGCGCGGCGGGGCCGAGACGCTGGTGTTGTGCGATACGAACGGCGGCCACCTGCCTTGGCAGGTGGAGGAGGCGGTGCGGGCGGTGAGCCGTCATTTCGGTGCCACGGTGCGAATTGGCATCCACGCGCACGACGACACGGGTTGCGGCGTGGCCAACACCGTGGCGGCGGTCCGCGGCGGGGCGACCCACATCCAAGGCACGATCAACGGCTATGGGGAGCGCTGTGGGAACGCCAATCTCTGCATCGCCATCCCGACGCTCGAGTTGAAACTCGGCGTGCGCGCGTTGCCCGAGGGTTCCCTGGTGCACTTGCGCGAGGTCGCGCGGTTTGTGGCCGAGGTGGCCAATCTCGCCCCCGATGAACACATGGCCTACGTCGGCCACAGCGCCTTCGCGCACAAGGCCGGCGTCCACGTCGCGGCGCAGCAGCGCGCGCCCGAGGCCTATCAGCACATCGACCCCACGCTTGTCGGCAACGAGAGCCGCGTGGTCGTGAGCGAGCTGTCGGGCCGGGCCAACGTACTCGCAAAGGCGGAGCAGTTTGGACTCGCCGGGCTCGATCCCGCGGCGGGCGTGCGCGTGGTCGAGGAAATCAAGGCCCTAGAGCATGCGGGATTTTCGTTCGAGGCGGCCGAGGCCAGCGTGGCGCTCATGGTGCGCCGCCAGGCCGCGGGCTACGCCGCGCCGTTCAAGTTGGTCGATTACCGCGTGATGGTAAGCCGGCACGACGACAAGCGCTTCGCCGAGGCCACGATCAAATTGCAGAGCGGAACCGAGGAATTGCACACCGCCGCCAGTGGGGATGGTCCGGTGCATGCCTTTGACCGCGCGTTGCGCAAGGCGCTCGAGCCCCACTTTCCGCGCGTGCAGGGGATGCATCTCGCCGACTACAAGGTGCGCATTCTGAACGGCAGTGCCGGCACCGCGGCCATCACGCGCGTGCTCATCGACTGGCATTTCACCGGCGAAGCCGCGGGCGAAACGCGCTGGAGCACGGTGGGTGCCGGCGCCAACATCCTCGAAGCGACCTGGCTCGCGCTGGCCGACGGCTACGAATTCGGCATCACCGCCGACGCCCCTCGCGCCACGACCCAACCCCCTCCCCAGGAGTTATCCGTATGAACGCACTCATCGCTTTGACGCCCGGCGACGGGATCGGTCCGGAAGTTGTCGCAGAAGCGCGCCGCACGCTCGAAGCCATCGGCGACCGTTTCCAGCACCAATTCAAGTTCACCGAGCACCTGCTCGGAGGCTGTGCCATCGACGCGCACGGCACGGCGCTGCCGGCGGACACCCTCGCCGGCTGCCGGGCGGCCGACGCGATTCTGCTCGGGGCGGTTGGCGGACCGAAGTGGGACGACCCGCAGGCGAAGGTGCGCCCGGAGCAGGGCCTGCTCGCAATCCGCAAGGAACTCGGACTCTACGCCAACCTGCGACCGGTCTGCCCGCATCCGGCCTTGGCCAAACTCTCTCCGCTCAAGCCGGAACGCGTTGCCGGGGTCGACATCATGGTGATTCGCGAACTCACCGGCGGTCTCTACTTCGGCACCCCGAAGGGCCGCGAACAGACGCCCGAAGGTGAGCGCGCCGTGGACACCATGGTCTATACCGAGGGTGAGATCCGCCGCATTGTGCGCCTGGCGTTCGAAATCGCGACCAAGCGGCGCAAGCTGGTGACGTCGGTCGACAAGGCCAACGTGCTCGAGACCTCGCGCCTCTGGCGCAAGGTGGCGATCGAGGTCGGTCGGGAATTTCCCGGCGTGAAGTTGGAACACCAATTGGTCGATTCCTGCGCCATGCGCCTGATCACGCACGCGTCGCAATTCGACGTCATCGTGACCGAGAACATGTTTGGCGACATCTTGACGGACGAAGCGGCGGTACTTGCGGGTTCGCTCGGCTTGCTGCCCAGTGCCTCACTCGGGGAAGGACGGCGCGGGCTGTATGAACCGATTCACGGCTCCGCCCCGGACATTGCGGGCAAGGGCATGGCCAATCCCACCGGCACGATCTTGTCGGCGGCGCTGTTGCTGCGCCATTCGCTCGGCCTCGAGGCCGAGGCCCGCTGCATCGAGGCCGCGGTGGCCTGCGCGCTCGATGACGGGGAGTTCACGGCCGATCTTGGCGCCGTGCGCCCCCTCAGCACCACGCAGATGGGTGACGCGATCCGTGAGCGGCTCGACCCGGCCCGACGCGTGCCGACGGGCTCGCGCAGCCTCGACTGAGGCGCCGCCCGGTCAGAACCGCGTCTCGAGATACTGCGGCAGCATCTTGCGCCACCAAGGCCAGTCGTGTTTCACGTCGTGACCCCAAAGGTCGATCTCGTGCGGGACACCCTTGGAGGAAAGAATGCGGCCGATGTCGACGGAAGAGGACGGCTTCTCGTGCGCGCCCTGGCCGCTGATGAAGTGGATGTGCCGCTTGGCGCGCAGGAGATTGAGCGGATGCTCGTCGTTGAGATTGGGCAGGTAGTCGATCGGTGAGTTGAAATAGACGTCCTCGTCCCAGTAGCCGTTGGTGTAATCCTTGAGGTCGTAGCTGCCCGACATGGCAATGCAGCCGTCGATCAGGTCGGGGCGGCGAAAGAGCGTGTTGGCGCTGTGCAGGGCGCCGAACGAGGCGCCGGAGGTGATGATGGGCACGTTGCCGCTGCAGTGGCGGTGGATGAACGGCACCACCTCGTCGCAGACGTAGCTGTTGAACTGCTGGTGCCGGATCGCCTTGTAGCGCGGGTGCATCCCGTCGTTCAGCCAGCTCTCGCTGTTGATCGAGTTGATCGAAAAGACCTTCACCTTGCCCGCGTTGATGAACGGAGCGATGGCGTCGATCACATGGAAGCGCTCATATTCGAGATAATCGGCCGCCGCCGTCGGGAACATGAGCAGCGCGAAGCCGTAGTGGCCGTAGACGGCGACCTCCATGTTCTTGTCGAGGCGGGGGCTGTGCCATTGGTGGATTTCTCGATGCATGGAGGTGTTGGCCGGAGGGGGAGTGGCGCGGTCACAGTGGGCAACCGACTGGCCACGCCAAGGCAAGCGGACGCACCGCCGTGCCGCAAGAACTCATCCCGGGAGGGAAAGGAAGGCCGCAGGATGAGACGGGATCGATCCGGGTTGCTCAACCGGCCTTGTCCGGCGGCGGCACGATGATCACGCCGCACTTCGCCTTTTTGATCACGCCGCTGGCGGTGCTGCCCACCAACAAGTCGTAGATCCGGCCGTGACCGTGCGACCCTATGATGATGTAGTCCGCCGCCACTTTGTCCGCTTCCTCGAGAATCATCGTCACACCCGGTCCGTGGACGACGCGAGCCTCACACGGAATCTTGGCGCTGCGGAATTTCCCGACGGAAACGTCGAGCTTGGTCTGGGCGGCCTTTTCACCGGCGTTCATGGCCTCCTGGAGCACTTCCACTGGCAGGGCAAACTCACTGGTCACGACCGGGGGTTGCACCACATTGATCAGGGAAACCTTGCCCTGGAACGCTTGGGCAAAGGAAATGGCGGTGGTGACGACATCCTCAGTCACCGCGGAGAAGTCGATCGGAACGAGGAACGTTTTCATGCCTATATGATGCTCCGGGGTTTCGTTTTAGCACGGCAAAATTTGCGAACTATTGCGCAGGAAAAGAGGGCCTCTTCGCGTTGTTTGCCCCGGGGATGCCCCGCGATTTCACTGGGGCCGCGGCAAGGTCAGCGCAGTACGCCGAGCAGGCTGGCCCAATCATCCGTCCACAGAATCACCTTGGCGTCATCGTCTGAGGGGTCGTCGGCCACCGCTTGGATAGCGCGATCAGCGACCCGGGTCTCGTCTCGACTGAGCAACATCCACGTCGTGCGATAAAGCCACCAGTCCTCGTCGCCCGGGCGGTGCGTGACGGTGGCGAAGTGCAGTTCGAAATGCCGCGCAAGCGCCTCGACCACCGGCCGCAGATCGACATGGCGATTCGAGATGTGCACCGCGATGACGCCACTCGGTTTGAGGTGGTGCAGGTAGAGTTCGAAGGCCTCCCGGGTCAGCAGGTGCACGGGAATCGCGTCGCTGCTGAACGCGTCGAGCGCGAGCACATCGAATTGCTGCGACCCGCCGTGGCGCCATTCCTCTTCCAACGAGAGTCGCGCGTCCCCGAGCACGAGTTTCACGCCGGCCTTGGTCAGCGCGAGGTAAGTGAAGTGGGCGCGGGCGATTTCCAGCACGGCCGGGTTGATTTCGTAGACGCGCAACCGGTCGCCCCTTTCGCCGTAGGCGGCCAACGTGCCGGTGCCGAGACCGACCACCGCGAGGTGCCGGCCGCCGGGCACCGCTCCGAAATGGTCGAGCGCGAGACCGATGCCGCTCCCGCTGCCGTAGTAGGACGTGGGCCACGTGTCGTAGGGCGGCTGGCTCAACTGGAGGCCGTGCGTGGTGATGCCGTGACTGAGCAGGTGGTAATGCGACGCCGTTCCCCGATCCCCAGAGGAGCGCACCTTCAGCGTGCCGTAGAAATTGCGCGAAGTTGCCACGATGTTTTCGCGACCGCCGGTGGTTTGCCGGAGAAAAACCACCGCGAGCATGATCGTGAG
>JAUXOH010000018.1 GCA_030682505.1 Candidatus Didemnitutus sp.
TCGGTCGAACCGAGAGAGACCGCGAGCTTCATGACCTTCAGGTTGTCGAGAAACGCGAAAGCCTCTTTCTCCCCGCCCTTGACGTAGAGCGAGATGAGCGAGCCCGGCCCATTGTGTTGCTTCTGGTAGATCTCATATTCCGCGTCGCCCGGTTTGAGCAGGCCGAGGAAGTTCACCGCGCGCACCTTGGGATGGGTGACCAAAAACTCGGCGCATCGCTGGGCGTTGCGGGCCGCGGCCTCCGCGCGAATCTTCAGCGTCTCGAGCGAGCGGGTGAGCAACCACGCGGTGTGCGGGTTGGGCATGCCGCCGAGGCTGTTGCGCAGGCTGGCGATGGCCTTGAGCAGGGCCATGTCGTTGGCCAGCGCGACGCCGCCGACGATGTCCGAGTGGCCGCCGATGAATTTCGTCGCCGAGTAGAGCACGATGTCCGCGCCTTGCTTCGCTGGTTGCGAGAACACCGGGCCCGCCATCGTGTTGTCGACCATGATCAACACGGCGCGGCCGTCCTTCGTCTGGTGCTGCGACGCGAGGGCCTTCATGGCCGTCAGGTCCGTGAGCCGGTTGTTGGGGTTCGCCGGGGTCTCGATGAAAATGGAACGCGTCGCGGGGCCGATGAGCTTCTTCGCCTCGTCCGGCGCACCGACGCCGGCGATGATGAAATGGCAGGTGATGCCGAACTTCTTGAGGAAGCCGCGCATGAACGTCTCGGTGCCGCCGTAGAGCGGCGTGCAGACGATCACTTCGTCACCGGGGACATGCGTCGCCAGCAGCGCGGTGCTGATCGCCGCCATGCCGCTCGCAAAACTGCACGCGCCCCGCATGCCTTCCCAGATCGCCATGCGGTCCTCGAAGATCTCGAGATTGGGATTGTTGAAGCGCGAATAGATCAGGCCCGCCTGATGCTTGCCGGTCGGTGCGCCGCCCTCGCCGCGCATCCAGGCGAAGAACTTCTTGCCGTCCTCCGCCTTCCGAAAGGCAAACGTCGACGTCATGAACACCGGCGGCTTGACGGAACCTTCGCTGAGAAACGGATCAAAGCCGTGGCTCAACGCGAGCGTTTCAGGGTGCAGACGGGACACTTCTTCGGCAGAGAGGTTGGACATGGGGGCCGAGCATTTATGACACGGCGGCCGGATGCAAGGCGGGGCTTCTTCCACCACGGAGTTCATCCTTTTCCTTCTCTCCCCGGCATTTTTCGGGTCAATTGCTTCCCCGTGCTCCGCATCCTGCTCCCGCCCAACCTCGCCACCGCCGCCCCCCGCGACGCGATTGCGGTGCGGCTGGAACTCGATCTCACCGCGCCTCCGCCCGCAAATCTGCTGCCCGGACTCGCGATCCTCCAACGTTTCGGCGTTTCCCCCCAGCCGATCACCTTGTTGCAACTCAAGCGCGCCCAATTGCGGGAGTTGGTCTCCGGGTTGATCGGCGAGCGGGTGTTCTTTCGCGTTGACCGCCCCGGGGATCCGTTGCCGTGGAACGGAATCGATTTGCCCGGCGTGACCGAGCACCTCGCGGAAAAAGCTCCCCCTCCGGCGCCGCCGCCACCTCCACCCAAAGCCGCGCCGAAGAAGAAAGCCGAACCCGGGCCGTCGCTCACACCCTTGACGGTGGACGGTTCGGAACATTTTCTGGCCATCACGCTGCCGTCGCGTGAATCCGCCCTCTACGACGCCGCCCTCGAGCTGCTGCGGTTTCACCGTTTCGTGCTGGACCCGCTCACGCGCAAGTGGTGGCTCCGCGACCGCCACAAGGTTCTCAATCTGCTCGCGACTTTTGGCAGCGAGTTGCGCGAACGCTTCAACGCCGAATTCACGCCCAACTTCGAGAGCAACACCGCCAGCTTGAAATTCGCGGAAATCGCCGCCGAAGTGCGCGAGGAAAAGGAAGGCTATGACGTCTCCCTCGGTCTCAAGGCCGGGAAGGCCAGCGAAACGCAGATTCGCGCCGCCCTCGCCACCGGTCGCGGCTACATCGAGGACGGCAAAGCCATTTACCTCATCGATGCGACCCGCCTCGCCAAGCTCGAGGCGGCCCATCGGGCACTGGCGCAAGAACCCTCGGCCACCGGCGCCGTGGGCCGGCACCGCGTCCCCAAGGCGCGGGCCGCCGAGGTTTCCGATCTCCTCGCGGAAGTGGCCCCGCACTTTGAAGCACCCGAGACGTGGCGGCGGCGCAGCGCGGCGCTGCGCAACCTGAGCATCCTCCAGCGGGCCCCGATCCCGGAGTGGTTCACCGGCACCCTGCGCCCGTATCAGGAACTCGGGGTCGCGTGGCTCTGGCATCTTTACCAACAGGACCTCGGCGGCATCCTCGCCGACGAAATGGGTCTGGGCAAAACCCCGCAAGCCCTCGCCCTCCTCGCGGCCGCCACGACCGCGCGGACGCGACCGACCGACGCCCGACCGCATCTGGTCGTGGTGCCGGCATCCCTGATGGAAAACTGGCGGCGGGAATGCGTGCGCTTTGCGCCGAAGCTGCGCGTCTTCATCCACCACGGCGGACAACGCCTCGCGGAGAAGCACTTCGCCGCGTTCGATCTCGTGCTCACCTCCTACGGCACGCTCGCCCGCGACACGGCGCTGTTCGAGTCGGTGGAGTTTGACCTGATTCTCGCCGACGAAGCGCAGCACTTGAAGAACCGGCGCACCCAGGCCGCGCAATCGTTGCGCGCGCTGCACGGACGCGGGCGATTTCTGCTCACCGGCACGCCGCTGGAGAACTCGCTCGATGATCTGCGTTCCCTGTTTGAGTTCCTGATGCCGGGTTTTCTGCCCAAACTGCCCGCCGGCTTGAAGCGCGAGGAGCGTTCCTTTCACGACGACCGGTTGCGCGCGCAGACCGCACCCTACATTCTCCGGCGCACCAAGACCGCCGTCGCTCCCGAATTGCCGGAGAAAATCGAGCAGGTCATCTGGTGCGAACCCACCGCGGCCCAAGCCGCGCTCTATCGCCGGCTGCAGGAGGAGAGCGAACGCGAGCTTTTCGACCTCGCCGCGAAGGGGGTTTCCGAAAACCAGCTGCGCCTCGCGACGCTGACGCAACTGCTGCGCCTGCGCCAGGTGTGCTGCGATCCGCGGCTGATCAAACAGGCCAAACCAACCGACGACTCGGCCAAACTCGAAGCGTGGCGCGAGTTGCTCGCCGAGTCGATCGACGAGGGTCACCGCATGCTCGTGTTCTCCCAGTTCACCTCGCTGCTGGCCTTGCTCCGCGCGGAGCTCGACGCGCAGGAGGTGTCGTATTGTTACCTTGATGGCTCGATGAGCCCGAAGGCGCGCCAAGCCGAGGTCGATCGCTTCCAGTCCAACGACAGCACCGTGCCGGTGTTTCTCATTTCGCTCAAGGCGGGCGGCACTGGACTCAACCTCACGGCGGCCGACGTCGTGGTCCATTACGATCCGTGGTGGAATCCAGCCGCCGAGGCGCAAGCCACGGATCGCACGCACCGCATCGGCCAGACCAAGGTCGTGACGAGTTACCGGCTGATCTGCTCCGGCACGGTGGAGGAAAAAGTCATGGCCCTGCAGGATGCCAAGCGCGCCTTGCTCGCCGACGTCTTCGAGGCCAGCGACGCCGCGGCGGGCCGCCTGAATCTGGCCGACCTGCGCGATTTGCTGAAGTAGCCCGCGCTTCCGGGATTGAGTCCGATCCCCGCGGCGCAATGCTGCCGCCATGGATCGTGCCGCCCGCCTTGCTTTCGCCCTGACTGTGCTCGCCACGGCCGTCGTTCCGCTCCCGGCCGATGAGTTTACCGAGAGTCTCGAAACGTGGCGCGCGGAACGCGTCACCCGCTTGACTGCCCCCGACGGCTGGCTCTCGCTGATCGGACTGCACTGGCTGCAACCGGGGGAGAATACCGTTGGCTCGGCCGAAGACGCCTCGATCCGCCTCGGCACGGGTCCCGCCTACCTCGGCACCGTTGAGCTCACGACCGCCGGAGAAGTTCTTTTCACGGCGGCCCCCGGTGCCATGGCCAGCGTCGCGCGCGGCACGTTGCGCAACGCCAAGACCGAAACGTTCGAGCTCAACTACAAGGAGGGCCGGCCGTCGGTTGTTTCGGCGCACAGTCTGAGTTTCTTCGTGATCCAGCGCGGTGACAAACTGGGCTTGCGCGTGCGCGACGCGGAATCGGATCGCAGGCGCAATTTTGTCGGCATCGATTATTTCAAGGCCGATCCTTCGTGGCGCATCGAAGCGCAGTGGGTCGCCTTTCCAACTCCACGCGAAATCCCGATCACCAACATTCTCGGGCAATCATCCCCGGCCAAGGTGCCGGGCAAGGCGGTCTTCACGCGCGACGGCCAGACCTTCGAGCTCCTGCCCGTGGCGGAAAGCGCCGACGAGGAACTCTTTTTCATCATCGGTGACGCCACCAGCGGCGAGGAGACCTACGGCGCCGCCCGCTTCGTTTACGCCGCGCCACCGCGGGACGGAAAAGTGATCCTCGATTTCAATCGCGCGCTCAACCCCCCGTGCGCCTTCACGCCCTTCGCCACCTGCCCGTTGCCGCCGAAGGAAAACCGTCTGCCGATCCGGGTGACCGCGGGCGAGAAGAACTACCGCGGCCAGCACGACTGAGCCCACGCGGGACGATTTGCTCGCTTGCGGGCAGACCCGGCTCGCGTAGTTTTTTCTCGCCATGATTCCCGCGCCAGGCCGCTCCCCGGCCATTGGTTTCATTTTTGTGACGCTGGTGCTCGCCGTCGTGGGTTTCGGTTTGCTGATCCCCGTGCTGCCGCGGCTCGTGGTGGAGATGCAGGGCGGCGATTTCACCGAGGGCGCGCACGCCTACGGCTGGATCGTCAGCATCTACGCCTTCATGCAGTTTGTCGGCTCACCGTTTCTCGGCTCGCTCTCGGATCGTTTTGGCCGGCGGCGCATCATCCTGATCGCCACGGCGGGCTCGGCGATCGACTACGTCATCATGGCCCTCGCGCCCAACCTCGCGTGGCTCTTCCTCGCGCGCACCATCGCGGGCTTCACTGCGGGCATCCACGCCACGGCCAATGCCTACATCGCGGACGTCACGACGCCGGAAAAGCGCGCCGGGGCCTTCGGCCTGCTCGGCGGCGCCTTCGGCATCGGATTCGTGATCGGTCCGGTGCTCGGGGGTTTTCTCGGCGAGATCGATTTGCGCCTGCCCTTCTGGGTCGCGGCGGCGGTCTCGGGCGTGAACTGGCTCTTCGGCTACTTCGTGTTGCCCGAATCCTTGCCGGTGGAAAATCGGCGCGCGTTCTCGTGGCGCCGCGCCAACCCCATCGGGGCCCTGCTGGCGCTCAAACGCTTCCCGGCCGTGCTGAGCCTCGCGGAAAGTTTCTTCATTCTGATGTTCGCGCAAACCATGCTGTTCTCCACCTGGGCGCTCTACACCGACCATCGCTACGGCTGGACTCCGTTTTGGATCGGCCTGTCGCTGATGACCTCGGGCATCCTGTCCGCGGTGGTACAGGCGGTCCTGGTGCGAAAGTTGGTGCCGCGGCTCGGCGAACCCCGCGCGGTCATTTTGGGCATGAGCATCTTCGCGTTGAACATGCTCGGCTACGGTCTCGCTACCCAAGGGTGGATGATTTTTGCCCTCTTGGTGGCCGGATCTCTTTCCGGCATCACCGGACCGGCCCTGCAGTCCTACATCACCAAACATGTCCCCGCCGACGAACAGGGCGCAGCGCAAGGCGTCTTCGGCGGGCTGACGAGTCTCGCGGGCATTGTGGCGCCGTTTGTGGCGACGTGGAGTTTCGGCTGGGCGATCGATCCGGAGAGCCCGGTTCATCTGCCCGGCATCGCGTTCTTTGAGGGGGTGGTGTTGATCGTGATCGCGCTGCTGCTCGCGGCGCGGACCTTCCGCCGGCACGCCACGGGGTAGCGCCCACCGCTTGCAGAGTCCCGACCCATCGCTAGACTGGCCGGCATGAAACCGCTGCTTGTTGCCCTCGTCGCGCTTGCGACTGCTCTGCCCCTGTGCGCTCAATCGGCCGCGCAGGACCGCCTGGAAAATTCACCGCGCCACCATGAGTGGGTCGCGATCGAACACGGCGGGCGCACCCTGCATGCGGTCGTGGTGTATCCCGAGGTGAAGCACCGGGCCCTCGCCGTGCTCGTGCTGCACGAAAATCGCGGACTCACCGACTGGGTCCGCGCCACGGCTGACCGACTCGCCGAGGAGGGTTACATCGCGATCGCGCCCGACCTGCTCTCGGGTTCCGGCCCCGCGGGCGGACGCACCAAGGATTTTCCCACCACGGACGCCGCGCGCGAAGCGATCGGCCAACTCGACCCCGCCGGGGTGCTCGCCGACTTGCGGGCGACGGCGGCCCATGCCCGCACGATGCCCGCGGCGACCGGTGAAGTGGCCGTGGTTGGCTTTTGCTGGGGCGGCAGCCAGACTTGGCGGCTCGCGCTCACGGGGGAGGAACTCGTGGTCGCCTGCCCCTTCTATGGGTCCGCACCCGCCGAAGCCGATTTCAGCAGGATCACGGCACCCGTGCACGGATTCTACGGCGGTAATGACGCGCGCGTGAACTCGACGCTTGAGAAAACTGCGGCGGCCATGACCGCTGCGAACAAAACGTTCAAACCCGTCCTCTACGAAGGCGCGGGCCACGCCTACTTGCGTGCCGGTGAAGAGACCGACGCCACCCCGGCCAATCGCGCCGCGATGGAGCAATCGTGGACCCGCCTGCTGTCGCTCCTGGCGAGCTCGGCGCAGGAATAAGCAGTCCGCGCCGACTACTTGTCCTCGCTGCCCCACGGTGGGGGCGGTGGGGCGACCGGCTTGGTCAAATCAAACTCCACGCGAAAGCGCCGGTTCTCCGCGTCGCGGCGCAGGGCGTAGGCAAACAGCTTTCCGTTTTCAATCTGCATGGTCCAGATGTTGGTCTTGGCCGCGGGAATGAGTGTGCCGGTGAATTCATCGGCCAGAAATTCCTGCGTGGTCACCGTGCCCGCGTCCGCGGTGTCGCCTCCATATTGCGTGACGGCATCCTCCGCGCCGTCTTCGTGCCGGTGGTCATGTTTCAGCCGCAGACCCTGCGTGCTGCGCGTCAGCACCCAAGTACGCGAGCGATTCTCGCCGACGAAAAACGGGATGCGAATCTCGTCCGCGCTGCACTGGCGCACATGCATGATCATGGTTTGGTCGCGGAACGCGGCGTCGGAGGCCGCGGTGCCCTCCACCATGCGCCCTTCGAACGCCTGACCGCAGAGAGCCTGAAGGCTTTGCCAGAATTCCACCCGCGGCTCCGCCGCCGACAAACCGACAGCCAAGGTGGCGAAACAGAGCGAGCGTAGGATCGTTTTCATGGGAGGGACATTGGGAGATCGGTCGGATTTGGCGAGTCTCGCTTCGGTCAATCTTCGCGCCGGGTCGGGCAACAACTGCCTAGGCGCGGTGCTTGACCGGAGCACCGACTTGGAGGATGTTCTCCCTGCGCCCAAGACGCTTACCGGTCGCCGCGGGTTA
>JAUXOH010000019.1 GCA_030682505.1 Candidatus Didemnitutus sp.
GACAGCGAGGACCTCCCGCTCAACATCTCGCGCGAGACGATGCAGGACAAGGCCCTGCTCGACAAACTCGGCAAGGTCATCACCAAGCGCTTCCTCAAGCTGCTCGAAGAGGAGGCCACGCAACGCGTCGATGCGTTCCAGGAATTCTATGCCCAGTTCGGGGTCTTTTTGAAGGAGGGCGCCGCACTCGACTTCACGCACAAGGACCAGCTCGTGAAGCTGCTCCGCTTCGAGTCGTCGCTCAGCGAACCCGGCAAGACCACCACCCTCGCCGACTACGTTTCGCGCATGAAGGACGGCCAGAAGGAAATCTATTACCTCGTCGCCCCGAATCGCGCGGCGATCGAGTCCGGCCCGTATCTCGAAGGCTTCAAGGCCCGCAACCTCGAGGTGCTCTATTGCTTCGAGGCGGTGGACGAATACGTCTTCAACAACGTGCGCGAGTTTGACGGGAAGAAATTCCTCTCGGCCGATCACTCCGACGTGAAGCTCGACGACGTTCCGCAAGCCGGCGAAGCCCTCAGCGAGAGTGAGACGAAGGATCTTGCCGACTGGCTCAAGGAGAAGCTCGGCGCCCAAGTCTCCGACGTGAAGGCCAGCGACCGTCTCGTCGGCTCCCCCGCCCTCGCCACGAGCGCCGACAAGTTTATGTCCGCGCAAATGCGCCGCATGATGAAGGCGATGAAGAAGCAGGGTGAGGCCGACGAGCCGATCAGGGTGAACCTCGAGATCAATCCGCGCCATGTGGTGATCAAGAAACTCGCGACGATGCGCACGACGGACGCCGACAAAGCCGAGCTCGTCGCGGAACAACTGCTCGACAACGCGCTCATCGCCGCCGGCCTGCTCGAAGACCCCAGCCGGATGGTCGCACGCTTGAACAAGCTCCTCGAGTCCATCTGACGAAGCTTTGAATTCTCCCAGCCCGTCGTGTTGTCACGGCGGGCTTTTTTGCGTTCGCACCGGGGAAACCACCAAGCCGGTGCGTCGATCAAGCCGTTCAGCCCGCTTTCCCGCCGTCCGGCCAGTAATCGGTTTGCCGCCACGCGCCGGTTGCCCTAGCCTCATCCTTCAATTCCCATGAAGCTGCTACCCTGTCTTACCATTGCGCTGGCGCTGGGCGCCGGCGGCCTCTTCGCCCAAAATTCAGCCGAGCAGACGCGTCTGCTTCGCTTCCCCGCCACCAACGGGTCCCAAATCGTCTTCAGCTACACCGGCCAGCTTTACACGGTCGGTTTGGACGGCGGCGTGGCGCGCCGACTGACCGATGCCCCGGGTTGGGCGGTCTTCCCCCGCTTCTCGGCCGACGGCTCGCAACTCGCGTTCACCGCCCAATACGACGGCAACACCGAAGTCTACGTGATGGCGCCCGACGGCGGCACCCCGCGCCGGTTGTCCCACACTGCCACCCTCGGGCGCGACGACCTCAGCGATCGCATGGGACCCAACAACATCGTCATGGCGTGGAAGAATCGCTCGAACGAGATCGCCTTTCGTTCCCGTTGGCGCGATCCGAATTCCTTTCTCGGTCAGCTCTACACCGTCGGCCTCGACGGCGAAATCCCGCAGCAACTGCCCGTCCCACGGGGTGGCTTCATGAGTTTCTCGCCCGATGACACCAAAATGGCCTACAACCGCGTCTTCCGCGAATTCCGCACGTGGAAACGCTACCGCGGTGGCATGGCGGACGATGTGTGGATCTTTGATTTCAAGACGGGCGCATTGGAGAACATCACCAACCACCCCGCGCAGGACATCATCCCGATGTGGGCGCCGAACGGAAAGGTCTACTTCCTCTCCGACCGCGGCGGGAACATGAATCTTTATTCCTACGACCTCGCCTCGAAGAAGACCGCCCAGCACACGACCTACGCCGACTTCGACATCAAGTTCCCCTCCCTCGGCAAGGGCGGCATCGTCTTCGAGCAGGCCGGCTTGATCTGGCACTTCGACCTCAAGTCCGAAAAGGCCCGCCAGGTGCCGGTCCTCGTCAAGGAGGACCTCGCCATCGCCCGCGGCGGCATCACCAACGTCTCGAAGTTCGTCGCCAGCGTGAATGCCTCCCCCGACGGCAAGCGCGCCGTCGTCACCGCCCGCGGCGAGACCTTTACCGTTCCGCTCAAGCACGGCGCCGTGCGCAATCTTTCCAACACGCCCGGCGTGCACGAACGCGACGCGACCTGGTCACCCGACGGCCGCTGGATCGCCTACGTCTCCGACGCCACCGGGGAGAACGAACTCTGGCTGCGCCCACAGGACGGCCGCGGCGAGCCCGTGCAGATCACCCAGAACGCCGACACCTATTTCTACGCTCCGGCGTGGTCGCCCGACAGCAAGATGATTGCCTGGAGCGATCGCGAACAGCGCCTGCGATTCGTCGATGTCGAGTCCAAGGTTGTCACGCTCATCGAGCAGAACCCCACCGGCGAGATTACCAACCATGACTGGTCCCCGGACAGCAAATGGATCGCCTACGCTTCGCCCCAACGCGGCAGCTACGGAAAAATCAAACTCTACGATCTCGCCAACAAGACCACGACCGATGTGACCGACGGCTGGTTCTCCGCGCGCGGCGCCACCTTCAGCGACAACGGCAAGTGGCTGCTCTTCGCCTCCGGTCGCGACTTCACACCGAACTACAGCGTCACCGAGTTCAACCACATCTACCGCGACTGGGAACGTGTCTACCTCGTCGCCCTCGCCAAGGACACGAAGTCGCCTTTCGCGCCGAAAAGCGACGAAGTCGAGATCGCCAAGGATGACGACAAGTCGACCACAAAGCCCGGCGAGACCAAGGACGCGGACCCCAAGAACGGCGACGCCAA
>JAUXOH010000308.1 GCA_030682505.1 Candidatus Didemnitutus sp.
CCGCGGGGCCAAAGTGTATTGTGAAGTGGCGGGCTGGGGGCAGGCGTCCGATGGCCACAACGTGGCGATCTCGCACCCCGATGGCGCGGGACTGCGCGCCGCGATGCAGAATGCGCTCCGCTATGCCGACGTTCCGGCAGACACGGTTGATTATGTGAACGCCCACGCGACTTCGACGCCGATTGGGGATTTGTCCGAAGCGCGCGCGTTGAAGGCCGTGTTTGGTCAGGCGCCCACCCGGCCGGCGATCAGCAGCACCAAGGCCTTGACCGGTCACGGGCTCTCCCTGGCCGGTGCCATGGAAGCCGCGTTTTGTGCCGTCGCGATCCGCGATGGCTTCATGCCTGGCTCGGCCCACTTGGTTAACCTTGATCCGGCCTGCGAGGGCCTGAACATCATTCGGGCCACGCTGCCCAATCGGCCCCATGTCGTGATGAGTAACAGCAGCGGCTTTGGCGGCGCCAACGTCGTCCTAGTGATGAAGAGTGTCTAGGAACCTGCCGCCATCCGCATGACCGCCGTTCTCCTTTCCCGCGTTTATCACCGTGCGTTCGTCACCGGGGCGAGCACCGGCCTGGGCTTGGCGTTCACCGAAATGCTGCTGGCAGAAGGTGTCGAAGTTTGGGGCACGGCCCGCGATGCGGCCCGTTTGCCCCAGCGCGCGGGCTTTCATCCGGTGACCCTTGAACTCGGAGATGGCGCGGCGGCGGAACAGGCGTTCCTGGCGGCCGAGAAGGCGGCCGGAGGATTTGATCTGGTGATCAACAATGCGGGCTTTGGAGCATTCGGTGGATTCGCCGAAACGGATTTTTCCGTCTGGCAGCGGCAGATGGAAATCATGCTGATCAATACGGCCCGACTTTGCCATCTGGCCTTGCGCGGCCTGATCGCGCGCCAGCGCGGTGCGTTGGTGAACATTTCTTCGCTCGCGGCCGAGTTTCCGCTGCCCTACCAGCCGGCTTACAATGTGGTGAAGTCGGGTCTGTCGGCGCTCAGCGAAAGTCTGATGATCGAGTTGCAGGGCACACCGGTGATCGTGATCGATTTCCGTCCGGGCGACTACCGCACGGACTTCGAAGGCTCCGTTCAGCGCCCCGCCGAACTCACGGCGCCGCGTCAGCGGCGCGCCTGGGCGGCCTTTCAAAGGTTGATGGAGGGTGGTCCCGCCCCCACACATGCGGCCGCGACGCTGCGGCGAGCGCTGCAACGCGGCCGGAGTGGCACCGTGCGGACGGGGCGGTTCTTTCAAGCCGTGCTCGGGCCACTGTTGGCCCGCATGGGGACGCTGACCTTGCGGCGGCAGATCCTTGCCCGGTATTTCAATCTCTAAACCATGGCCCGCGTTCGCATTCTTGTGCTCAGTTCGTCCACCGGCGCCGGTCACGATGCCCGGGCGCAAGCCTTTGCCGAATGGTGTTTCGAGCTGTACCGCCACGATGTCGACGTGCGCATCGAGCAAATGCTCGAGAAATCATCCAAGCTTTTCAGTTGGGGGGTCAGTTTCTACAATTGGATCCAGCTGAAGTCGCCGTGGATGCACAAGGCGTTCTTCCTCTTTGTGGAACTGCTGACGATTCTCAATCGCCGTTCGGTGCGGTGGGGTCGGCGATATTATGAAAAAGTGCTGTGCGACTATCGCCCGCATCTGGTCTTCAGTGTGCACGATTGCTTGAATCGCGGATATTTTCAACTCGCGCGCAAGATTCTGGGCGCCGAGCAGGTGCGCTGTGCGACTTATTGCGGGGAATTCTCGGGCGGATTTGGTTACAGCATCAACTGGGTCGAGCCGAGCGCGGATCTCTATGTCTCGCGCACTCCCACGGCCCGGGATTATGCCGTGAAGCTGGGGATGCCGCGGGAGCGCACGCGCGTGCGGGGCCATTTGATGCGTCCGCGCGCGCATTTGGAAGTGCTGTCGAACGGCGCGCGCCGGGCCTACCTCGAAGACACGCTGCTGCTGTCGTCGCGGCTTTCCACGATCTTCCTAGCGACGGGCGGCAATGGAGCGAACAACCACCTCGAACTCTTGGCTGAAATGCTGCCCCACGCCCGCTACGTGCAGGCGATTGTCATCTGCGGCAAGAACCGGGACAGTTACAATGAAGTGATGCACTGGCGCAGTGAACACCCGGAGTTGAACTGCTTCGTCGACGGGTTTTCGGAGGAAGTGCATTTGTTGATGCAAGTCAGTGATGCGATCGTCACCCGGGGTGGCACGACCACTTGCGCGAAGGCGCTCCACTTCAAATGCCCCATCATTTTCAATGCAATCGGGGGTATCATGCCTCAGGAAGAGTTGACTGTGAAGTTTTTCCGGAATGGTGATGCCGCGCCGACGATTTCCTCGGCCGACGATTTCGCGGAATTGCTGGAAGACTGGATGCGCCACCGGCGCACGTATGACCAGCTCCGCCAGAATTTCCTCGGCCTGCGCTATCAGGACACCGGCACCATCGTGATCACGGAGCTGGTTGATCTCGCCCAGGAGGTTTCAGGCTCCAGCTTGGAGCCGAGGGAGTTCCCGCCGTCAAGGCGGCGCGAGTAGCTCGGGCAAAGGGGAAAGTGCTTTTTTGGTGTGGTTTTGACGGAGAGGCAGTATTTCATGGCGCCACTTGGAGTCCCGACCACCTACTGCCACTGTTGCCCTGTTGTTTACGACGTTTCCCAAGACGTCGGAGGCATTTTTGCAACGGGACGTGGCGGCACTGCGGGCCCAAGGGGTTAGACTTCGGCTTTATTCAATGTGGGGGGGGGGAGGGGAGTTTCACGGCTTGCCGGTGCGGACTTTCAATCTTTGGCGGCTGGTGCCGCTGTTCCTCTTCACGATTCCTTGGAATTGCCTGTGCCGTCCGCGCATTGTGCGGGACCTGTTTGAGGGGGTGATCATGCGGCCGCCGCCCTCGTGGCTGAATTTTTGGGAGAATATGCTCGGAGCCGGATTTGCCGGCTGTTTTTACCGGGAATTTCGGCGCGACCCTCCTGGACTCGTTCACGGGGCTTGGGCCGGAGCTCCGGCCACGGCGGGTTGGTTGCTCTGGCGGATCCTTGGCATCCCCTACAGCTCGGGCGCTCACGCTTACGATCTCTACGAGCATGGTGGTGATTGGTGGTTGCTGGAGAAGCTTCGCCTCGCGCGATTTATCCACACTTCGACCGAAGCGGGGCGGCGTTTGTTGGTTGAACGCGGGATTGCGGCGCAAAAGATTCACCTCATTCGTCGCGGAATCGACGATTTCCCTCATTACAAACCGTTGCGTACCGCCCGTCGTCCGCTGCGCTTGATCTGCATTGCCCGGTTGGTGCCGAAGAAAGGGTTGCATCACCAGATGCGGATCTATGGCGCGCTGCGTGATGCAGGAATTGAGTTCGCCGCCCGCATTGTGGGGAGTGGTCCTTTGCGCAAGGAAATGGCGGCGGTTGCGAAAGCGAGTGGGCTCGACAGCTGCGTGACCTTCCTGGGTCATTTGCCCCACGCGGGCGTGTGGGAACAATTGGAATGGGCTGATGTGCTGTTGCACACGGGCGTGGTCGCAGACAGCGGCGACCGTGACGGACTGCCCAATGTCATCCCTGAGGCGATGGCGGCGGGTGTGCTGGTGGTGACCTCGCCGGTCTCTGCCACCACCGAGGCCGTGCACCAAGAGCGCACGGGACTGGTGGCTGATGTCGATCTGCCGCTGGCTTGGGTGGTGGCCCTGCGGCGTCTCGCGGAGGACGATTTACTGGCTGAGCGCTTGCGGCACGCGGCCCGCGAGTGGGTGGAGAAAAACTATGACGCCAACCGGAACACCCGCCAACTGGCACAGTGTTTCACTGCCGCTCTCACTCCATGATCTATTATGATGTAACCAAGATGGGTGACTCAAGACACCGCTCCGGTTTGGTGCGGGTCAGCTCGCGGATGAGGGAGAGTTTGGGTGCCGGGGCGCTTCCCGTAAAAT
>JAUXOH010000032.1 GCA_030682505.1 Candidatus Didemnitutus sp.
GCCAGCTCCTCCGTCCAGTCGCTCGGACGAATGCCCGGAACGTAGCGGGAAATGACTCCCCACAACACGTCCAGCACGAGAATGGCAAACAGCGTGATCGTGAACACCTCAAGGCCACGACAGATGCGATTCCAGAGATGGGCAGCGGCGGTCATGAGCGCGTCACTTTACCTCGCTGATCCGGCGGGCGAGTTCCCCGATCCGCGTGCCTTGGAAGGACTGGAGCATCGGCGCGGTCGCGTCGGCAAAGGCCTGTTTGTCGGGATAATAAATTTTCACCCCGGCCTTTTCGACCGCCGCGAGGGCTTCGGCCGTCTTTTCGTGCCACAGGGCCCGTTGGAAGGTGACCGATTCCGCCGCGGCCTGATTGACCCACGCCCGCGCTTGGGGCGAAAGCGCCTCCCAGATCGGCTGGCTGAAAATCACCAGATCGGGAATGCGCGTGTGCTCATCGAGCGAGTAGTGCCGGGCGACCTCGTAATGACGGCTCGTGAAAAAGCTCGGCGGGTTGTTATCCGCCCCGTCGACCATGCTCTGCTGGAGCGCCGTGTAGAGTTCGCCCCACGGGATGGGCGTGGGCCCGCCACCGAGCGTGGCGATCATGTCGCGCGCCATCTTGCTCGGGAGCACGCGCAGCTTCCGCTCCTTCACGTCCGCGGGGGTCAAAATCGGTTTGCCCACCGTGTAGAAGCTGCGGCTGCCGGAATCGTAGTAACACAAACCGTGCACGCCGACGGGCTCGCCGGCGGCCAGCAACTCCCGACCGATCGGGCCATTCAGCACCTTCCAATAATGGTCGTCGTCGCGAAACAAATACGGGAGTCCGAAGACGGCCATGTCCGGCACAAAGCCTTCCATCGCCGCGGCCGAGGTCTTCACCATCGCCAGTGCCCCCCGTTGCACCTGCTCGATGCACTCGGGTTCCGAACCCAACTGGCCGTTGGGAAAAACCTGAATCTCCACCGCACCCCCGGAAAGTTCCGCCACCCGCTGCGCCATGTGTTCCATCGCGGCATGCACCGGATGAGACTGATCGAGCACATGGCCGAGCTTCAGGATGGTCCGGCGGGCCCCGTCGGGCGAGACCACGGCGCGGTCCTGTCGGATGACCCCGACGAAGACCGCCGCCGCCAGCAAGGCGCCCACGACCAGCCCGACGAAGAGAAATGATACTGCTTTGCGATCCATGGAAAGAAAGGGGGCGGAGTGGCGCCGGGGTTGGCTACTTGCTCGCGGGGGGTGGCACCGAGTTCAAACCCTTCGGCACGAGCTTGGGTGCAAACACGACGTTGTCGAAGGTGATTCGACCGGCATGGGTGACCACCTCCGCGTCAGTCAGGTTGCTGAAAGTGGAGTTGCTGATCCGGATGTTGTCGATCACCGCGCCTTCGAAACCGCGGATGAACAGCACCCGCGGGCTGGCGGAGCTGGTGATGTTGTCCAGTTGGACGTTGCGCACGATCGGTTTGAAACCGCCCTTCGCGCCTTCTTCGTAAAGCAGGTCGATCGTGAGGACCGCCTCCCCCACCCGGCCGACCCGGACGTTGCGCATGAAGACATTCTCCAAAATGCCGCCGCGCACGGCGTTGTTCTTGAACCGCAGGGCGCGGTCGAGGTCGGGGCTGTCCATCTCGCAATTCTCGACAAAGACATTGCGGATGCCGCCGGTGCATTCGGAGCCGAGCACGACGCCACCGTGCCCGTCCTTCATGATGCAGTTGCGCACGATGATGTTCTCGCTCGGCACGTTGACCCGACGCCCGTCACCGTTGCGGCCGGACTTGATCGCGATGCAATCGTCGCCGGTGTCAAACACCGTGTCCTCGATCAGCACGTCGCGGGACGACTCAGGATTGCAGCCATCGTTGTTCGGACCGTGGGTGGAGATCTTCACGCCGCGCACGGTGATGTTCTGCGACAACACCGGGTGGATCTCCCACATCGGCGAACGGAGGATGGTCACCCCCTCGATGAGGATGTTTTTGCACTGGTAGGGTTGGATGAAATTGGGCCGCAGGAAGCTGCCCTCCCCAAAGACGCGCTCGGCCACCGGCACATTGCTTTCGCCCATCGCAATCAACTTGGTGCGGGCGGCGTATTGGGGAGAACTGGAACCGGCCGACGGGCCGGGGCCGCGGCGATTCCACGCCCACCAATTGTCCCAACCGGCACCGCCGTCGAGGGTGCCCAGGCCGGTGATGGCGATGTTTTCCTGTCCATAGGCGTAGATGAAGGCGGAGTAGTTCATGCACTCGACGCCTTCCCAGCGGGTGAAGACGAGGGGATAGCGGGCCGGCTCGAAGAGCCAGCGGAGGGTCGCGCCCTCGGCCACGTGCAGGTTGACGTTGCTCTTGAGCGTGATGGCCACGGTCAGCCACTCGCCCGCCGGCACGACGACACGGCCGCCGCCGGCCCGCGTGCAAGCCTCGATCGCCGCCGCCAGCGCCGCGGAGACATCGGTGCCGGGCCGGGCCCCGAAGTCGGTGATGGGAAAATCGCGATCGGGAAACGTGGGCGCCTGGATGCGGGCCAGCACGGACTCGTAGTCGGCCCATCCGCGCGCGGAGAAAGCGGTGGCTGACTCGGTCGCAAGCAACCGCTGCATCTCAATGCCCGCGAGAATGAAGGGACCGACACCCTTGAGATCGTTGTCGATGATCGGCTCGGTCACATAGTAGTCGAAGGAGCCATCGCGCACGCGACCGGCCGAATTGGTGTAGCCCAAGCCCGCCACCTCGCAGCAGCGCGTGAGACTCACGCGCCCAGCGGCATCGGTGCGGATGAAATCCCGGATGATGCCCTCGTAGGCCTTGAGGAGCGCGGGAAGGTATTGTTCGCGCGGAAGGTAGCCGCGGTTGATCCCCTTCGCGAGGGTGTAAACAAACATCGAGGACGACGTTGCCTCGAGGTAGTTGCCTTCGCGTCCGGCCTGGTCCGTCACCTGCCACCACAGGCCGCTGGCGGGATCCTGCCAGCGCACGATGCCGTCGGCGACGCGACGCAGCACGTCGTTGATGTGATCAACCTCGGGATGCGTCGGGGAGAAAAAATCCAGCGCATCGACGATGGACATGGCATACCAGCCGATCGCGCGGCTCCAAAAATTGGGCGAGTGCCCGGTCTCGCGATTCGCCCAGGGCTGCTCCCGCTTTTCGTCCCAAGCGTGGTAGTAGAGTCCGGTCTTCGCATCGTAGGCATGCTTGTCCATCAGGAGGATTTGCTGCGCCACCTCGTTGAACATCGCCGGCTCTTCGAAAACCTTGCCGTAATGGGCCAGTACCGGGGACGCCATGAACAAGCCGTCGAGCCACATTTGGTGCGGGTAGCGCAGCTTGTGCCAGAACCCACCGTCGCTGGTGCGCGGGTGGCGTTCCATCTGCGTGCGCAGGGTTTCGATCGCGGTCTTGAACCGCGCGTCGCGCACGCCCTGTTCCCACCGCAGCAACAACACCTTGCCGGGAGGAATCATGTCGATGTTGTAGTCCTCCATCTTGTAGGTGCGGATGGAGCCGTCAGGCCCAATGAATGATTCGACGGTCTTCGCTCCATAGTCGCCATAGACCGGATTGCCCGTGCGCTCGGAAAGTTTCAGCAGGGAGAGTCCGAAGAGTGACGTGGTGTAATCCCAACGAGCCCGGGGATTGGAGCCGCCGAAGAACATGGTGTCCCCGCGGCGGGCCATCTCGGACTCCGCCAAACGCTGTGACCATTCGAGCGGGGTTGCCCCGTGGAACGTGGGCCCGCCGACCGGCGCGGAGGTTGGCGCGGAAGCCGAAGCCAGCAGCAAGCCGACGGGGAATAGGAGCGTGCCGACAATCAAGCGGGTCAGTGTGGTCTTCATGGGGTGGGGAATCCGAGGGTGGACGGTGGACCGAGCGGCCGAGGAGCGGTGGGCGCCGGAAGCTCAGGGCGCCAGTTGGACGGAAAGAGGGAATTTCAGCCGCGCGGCGAAGGCGGCGACATAGGCGTTCCAAGCTTCCTGCGTCGTGAACTCGCCTGCCTTGGACCAGCCGCTGCCGGCATAATAGCGGAGGGGTTCACCGGAAACAGCCTTGGCGAGCACGAGGTGGTTGCGGTCGTCGGCGGCAAAGCCCGCGAAGGCGTCCGGCACGAGCAGCGCCGTGCCGAGCGCCCCGTTGGACTTCTGCATGATCCACTGCGTAAGGGTGCCCGCGGTCGCATCCGGCGTGAGCACAATCACCGGCTCCTGTCCCTTGTCGGCGGGATTCCGGTGGAGACCGATGCCGACCGTGAGCTCCTTGGCGTTGCCGGCGACGGTGAAAGTGCTGTCGATGCGGTCGAGGTTGCTGCCAGCGTCCACCGTGAAGCGCTTGGTCTCGGCCACGAAGACCCCGTTGGCCGACCACGTGTCGTAGGTGAGTTCGAAAATCGCCCGGATCGGACCGTTGGCGATGATCTTCCAAGTCTTGTAATTGCGAGCCACGTGGAGTTGCTGGCCATCCCAGATGCCCGTGCCACCGCAACCGCGCGACGGGCCGACGCCATACATGTCCATCCCCTCGCCCTCGTCCTGGTGGTAGTGGTCGTGGCCCTTGTTATACCAGCGGTCCACAATCGGGTAATCCACCCGCTTGCTCCAAATGTCGAGGCCACTGCTCACGAGCACCTCCTTGACGGTGCCGGGTTCGGCGGCCGCCGCGAGCGCCTGGCCATAGGTGCGATGCGCAACCTTGTCGTTTTCCCAGGCGAAATCATCGAGGCGCTCCGGAATGTAGCGGGCGAAGACCTTGCTCGGGAAAACCGGAGCGACGGTTGCCGTTTCTTCCACGGTGAAGGTGGCGGACTGTTCGCCGACGGCGAAGTCGTACTGGAAAATGAGTTCGCCATAAGCTACGCCGACACCGGTCGGATCCTTGGCGTGGGGCGCGATGTTGGTGACTTGATAGGGCAGAACGTTGCCGGAGGCATCCTTCACGGCGATGCGCTGGAGCAGCGCCCCCGGGAGGGCCCGGTTAACCTCGGCCCACGGCACCGTGATGGTTTCGGCGGGGCGGGCGCCGGCGTAATCGTGCGTGACCGTGATCACCGCCTGCTCCGCGCCCCGGGCCAAACCGGTGCAGAGCAGCACGAGCGAGAAAAGAAGCATGCGGGTGTTCATCATGGAAAGTATTCTAACGGGCCAGCCAACCGCCGTCGACCGCCAGCGTGTAGCCGTTGACATAGTCCGAAGCCGGGGCGGCGAGAAAAACCACCGCGCCCTTCAGGTCCTCGGGCAGGCCCCAACGGCCGGCGGGGATGCGGGCCAGGATCGAGGCGCTGCGGTCGGCGTCGGCGCGGAGCGGCGCCGTGTTGTCCGTCGCCATGTAACCCGGCGCGATGGCGTTGCAGTTGATCCCCTTCCCACCGAGTTCGCTGGCGATGAGGCGCGTGAGGCCCTGCACAGCGCTCTTCGACGCGGTGTAGGACGGCACCCGGATCCCTCCCTGAAAGGATAGCATCGAGGCGATGTTGATGATCTTGGCCGTGCCCTGACGCGCGAGAACCTCGCGCACGAACTGCTGTCTGAGGAAGAATACCGC
>JAUXOH010000309.1 GCA_030682505.1 Candidatus Didemnitutus sp.
CCTCGGTCACGGGCCGACACCGCAGGCGGTGCTGCTCGAGCAGGTGCCCGAAGAGCGGAGCGGCTTTCATCCCCTCGACGGCGAACGTCACCATCGCGGCGCGCAGTGGCGCCGCAGCCGGGGTCAGCATGCTCACCCGCGGCAAGGACGTGAGTCCCTGAACCAGGCGGGTCGCCAACTCCGCTCCGCGCGCGGCGATCCGTTTGCGCCCCAGCGCCAATTGAAAGCGCGCCGCCTCCGCCAGCGCCACCACGGACGCGGCATCGCGCGTGCCGTATTCGTGGCGTCGCACCCCCTGCGCATAGGTCAGCTGACCCTGAAAATCAAAATCACCGCTCGAATAGGCCCCCACGGCCATCGGCGCGATCTGCTCGATGCGATCGCGGCGGACAAAGAGAATCCCCGTTTCGCGCGGCGCCCCGAGCCACTTGTGGCCACTGGCGGCATACGAGTCGCAACCGATGCCGGTCAAATCCACCGGCACCATCCCGAGCGACTGGGCGCCGTCGATGTGAAACCAGATCCCCCGTTCGCGGGCCAACGCGGCAATGGCAGCCACCGGCATCACCAAACCGGTGGGCGCGGTGATGTGACTGACCTGAATCACCCGGGTGCGGGGCGTGATCAGGGCGACGATGCGCGCAAGATTGCCTTCCGCCGACTCGGCGTCCGGCACGAAGGTCTGCAGCTTGATCCCGGTCTGCTTGGCGCGATTGACCCACGGGAGGGAGCCGCCCGGATGCGCGTGCGTTTCGAAGATCACCTCGTCATCGGCCCGCAGCGCGAGACCGGAGGCGATGATCGAATTTCCCTCGGTTGCGTTGCGCGTGAAGCAGATCTCCTCGCCGTCGGCCTTCACAAACCCGGCCACGATCTTGCGCGCCTCCTCAAAATAGTAATGCCCCGTCTCCACGCGGTGCTGGAAGGCCCGGCTGGTGAGATTCTGGATGTCGAGCACCTGCCGCGGCGACGGTCCGAGGCCGCCGCAGTTCAAGTAGACCAATTCCTCACTGATGGAATATTGCGCCCGCACATCGGCCCACGAATGGAGCGGACTGGCGGTGTTGAGGACCGGGGCCCAGGCTCCGGGCGCGGCCACCTCGGTGGCGGCAGCCTTGCCCGCCGCCAGCCAGCCGGCACCGAGACCGAGCGTCCGCATAAACTGCCCGCGATCCATCATCATTGGTCGGTGAAGGTCAGCGAATGATCAATCCGCAGCACCGCACCCGGAAGGAGCGCGTAGTTCCGGTCGTAATGAAAAGGAAAAGCCACGAGTGGATTGTGCCGGCGAACAAACCAATGCAACGGACCGGTGGCGTTGGCGAAGCGCAGCGTGACGCGCCGCAGGGTCGTGTCCTTGCGCGCCCGCCACTCCATCCAATCCGCCGCGGTGCCATGCACCGCTTTCTCCCCTTGCAGATCGGGGGAAGCAAAAATCCCGATGCTGTCGTCCCCGTGTTCGTCCAGCAAATCGCGCGCGCCCCGGAATTGCAGACCCGTATAATGAGATCCGCTCAGTCCCTCACCGGAATGATAACTGGCACAGGTCAGGGCTTGGTCCGAGACATTCTCCAGTTCGGCCTGCCAGCGGAGTGACCACGTCTGCGCGGACTCGATCCGCGCGGTGAGGGTTCGCACTTCGCGCAGCAAAACCTCTTCCCCCGCCCGCCATTCGATGACGTGGCTGAGTTTCTCCGGGGTTTGCGACAGCCATTCGACATGGTGCTGGGTTCCTTGATTCTTGAGATCCTGATAGCCCTCGCCGGAGCGATACGTGCCCCCACCCCAAAAATTCCGCCCCGCCAGACTCGTGATCGTAAAGCTCAGGGCATGGTGCCACGGGTGGTCATTGGGACGGAAATTCGTCAACACCTCGCCCGCCAATGAACAGACGGGATGGGCGTAGGGCCGGGGTGCCTCGGAGGCGGCCGTGTCCGGGCGGAAGACATAGCGCATGAGCAGCGCGCCGTTGGGCTGCCGGATCTCGACCGCCTGATCGTCGATCGTGGCCAAGGGCAGGGCGTCGCTCATGGCAGGGCAATCTCCACCGCGAATTTTCCGCCCGGGCTGGTGAACTCCTTTCCGCCGGGCAAAGTAATAGCGACCGGGGTATTCGCGGGCGACGCCAGTTCGAACTGCAACTTCCCGTTCGCGCAGCGCCAGGACACCGCCACCGGGCCGCGCGGGGTGCAAACCTTGCCCTCCACGGCGTCAATCCCACAGAGATGCGGGCGGACGTTGATCTCCGCGAAACCGGGCCGGCTCGCCGTCACGCCGAGCACGCGCTCCAGAAATTCAATGGCCGGATGCGCGCTCCAGGCATGGCACAACGAACGCCAGTAACTGTTTTCCTCCACGAAGGTATCGAGCCCGTGGTTCACCGAGTCGTGCCACGGTCCCAGAAATTTGGGCAGGCGTTCATATTGGCCGGCCTGTTCGAGCGCGCGAAACCCGGTGTGCCACCAAAAGAACGATCCCGGCGCGAGCGCCGCGTCGTGGGGGAAGCGCCGCATGATGCGCGCCCGCGTCGCCTCGTCGGCCGCGCCGCAAACGATGGCCCACGCATTGCCATATTGACTGACTTCCGGTCCACCCGGCCGGTCGAAATACAAACCCTGTTCCTCGGACCAGAAGCGGCGATGCAACGCACTCCGCAGGGCGACCGCCTCCCGTTCCAACTCGGCGGCGAGGACCAGGCGACCGGTGATCCGCCCCACTTCCGCCACTTCCGCGAGGGCTTGGATGAATTGGGCACTGATAATGCACGTGGCGCCGACGTCCGCACCGGGCACCACCCCGCGTGGCCACCACGGGCACCAATCCGTGATATTCCAAAAAGGCAGTTTTGCCGGCAACCCGTCGGCCTCCGCGTGGCGGCGGAACCAATCCAACACCGCCAGCATTCCGGGCATGACTTCCGTGGCGGTGTCCAGCTCACCGGTAATAAAGGTGTAGTCGCGCACGTTTGTGATCCAATGCAGCGACCACGACGGGATGACTTGCACCAGCCGCGAGGGAAACCGGCTCTGCGTGAGACCCTCCGGCAGCCGCGACCAGTCAAAATGCAACAAGGCCTGCCGACTGAGCGCGTAATCGCCCGTGGTGAGCATCGCGATCTTCGAGGTGATCATCGTGTCTCCCGCATACTGCATCTGCTCGTAATGCGGGCAGTCCTCGAAAGTCTCGTGCGAACACAGCCGCATCGTGTGCAACGCCACGTCCCAAATCCGGTTCAGTTCGGGTGCCGACGATTGGAACGAGGCCGCGATCCGATATGGATAGGCACAAAAACGATGCTGCAGTCCGTGCAGCGTCAGGGGTTCGGCCTCGGTCGTGATCTCCAGCCCGACATAGCGAAAGGCCCTCCAATGGAGTGGCTCGAAACATTCGGTCGCATGGCCGGCCGGTTCCCACACGTCACACCAACCACTCACGGTGCCGCGCCGGTCAAAGGTCCAACCACTCGACTCGTCCGCAAAATGGGAAGCGAGGTTCGCCAAGGATTGCTGTTTGCCCAGCATCTTCGCCCCGGGAGTTGTCCACGGCAGCCGCAGCGCTTCGGCATAGGTCAGCGCCAGCCGCGATCCGCCGCCCCCGCTCGTCCGCAGGACCGGGAACGCGGTGGTCAACTTGCCGGTATCCAAGACCACGCGAACCGTGGTGCCGGCCGGCACGATCAACGGGGCACCGCCGTTCCGCAAGGTGCTCCACGCTCCCCCGGCGTTCCCTCCACCCGGAATGAAAACATCAACGAAGCCATTCGGAGCTCCTTCTTCCAACGCCGGAATGAGGCGCGGCAGCAGTCCGTAAGGACTGGAAGGATCGCGACGATTCTCATGCCGTTCGGCGGCATAAAGCGACGCAGCGGCTGCCCACGTCGAGTCGTCGTAGTCGGCTTCCCGCCAGTTCGTCGGCTCTTCGGCGGAGAGCCGATGCTCAAAGTAGCCGTGATAACCCTCAAAGCGGGTGCCCAGATTCTGGAAACGGTGGGCGGTATCCACACGCACTTTCCAGCCCTCGGCGCCCGTGTCCAACCGTTGCACCGCCCCGGCGGTCACCAGATCGGCCTCGAGCAAAAAGCCTCCCGTCGCGGTCATCACAGAGCAGGGCGCCCCCAACTCCGAAGGCCGATGCGCCACTCGCGACATATCAAGCACCAGCGCGGTGATCGCGTTGGTGCCGCGACGCAGGAGCGGCTGAAGATCGACCGTGTCGTAGAAATGGTGGTGTACATCCCCTTTCGCCGGGCCCCGGGCGACCAACGTGCCGTTGCAATAGACCAGATATCGACTGTCCCCACTCAGGTGCGCCACCAGCGTGGCGGCGGTTGGATCGTCGACCGTGAACAACCGGCGAAACAACCGGACTTGATAATGCGACTGCGTTGCCGCGCCCGGTGCGGCGAAGGCGTGCGAGCCCTCGGCCGACCAAATCCAAGA
>JAUXOH010000046.1 GCA_030682505.1 Candidatus Didemnitutus sp.
GCAGCGTCGGGTAGTGGCCGTGCTGGCGCTGGTGCGTCTGCACAAAGTCGAGCACAGCGCGCTGCTTGGGGGTAAGGGGCAGGGTTGCGCTCATAGTGTTCAGATGAACACTAGTGAGGCCCAAGCGCAAGCAGCAGTTGCCCTTTTGCGCCACGCGCCGGGCAAGTCCCGCCGCGGGCGGGGGATGCGTTTTTTTCCGCCTGGTGCGCGGGCCGGGCCTACTTCTTTTTCCGTCCGTTGTGCGGCACGATGTTGAGGTAGGTCTTGGCGAGCATCTGCGATTCGTAGAACTCGACCAAGCGCACGCCTTCGCGCGGTTTGACGAGATCCTTCCTCGTCGCGTGATCGACTTGCTGTTTCACGCGGCGGCAGAGTTCTTCCCACTGGTATTGCACGCCCTCGATGACGTCGGCGACGCGGGAGCCGGCGAGGGCTTCCTCGATGTAATAGCCGTTGGGCTCGTCGTCCTCGAGGAACACGTGGACCTCGTTGACGCGGCCGAAGAGATTGTGGATGTCGCCCATGATGTCCTGATAGGCGCCGGTGAGGTAGATGCCGAGGTAGTAGGACTGGCCTTTCTTCAAGGGGTGAAGGGTGAGGTAGTCTTTCTGGTCCTGCAGGTCGATAAAGCTGCTGATCTTGCCGTCGGAGTCGCAGGTGATGTCGACGAGGATGGCGTTGACGGTGGGTTTTTCCTTGAGGCGATGCAACGGGCTGACGGGGAAGAGCTGCTTGAGGGCCCACGAGTCGAGGAGGGACTGGAAGACGGAGAAATTACAGACGTATTGGTCGGCGAGGAGGCGCTTGAGGTCGTGCAGTTCCTCCGGCTGGTAGCCTGACTTGTTGCCCTCCTTGTCGATCTGCTCGCAAATCTGCCAGAAGAGCTGTTCGGCGGCGGCGCGATTTTCGAGGTCGAGGTAGCCGAGGTTGAAGAGGGAGAAGGCCTCTTCCTTCTTCTGGAGCGCATCGTGGTAGCGTTCGAGGCGGCCGAGCTTGGCCTTGTTCTTCAGGAGCACCTCGAGGTCGGTGACAATCTGGTGCTTGGATTTCGGCTGGTGCTGCTTGCCGAGGGACTCGCGCTTGTTGATGCGCTCGAAGACCTCGACGACGAGCATGGAGTGGGGGGCGGCCACGGCGCGGCCGGACTCGCTGACGATGTCGGGCATGGTCACCGAGGCGGCGGTGCAGATTTCGCGCACATTCGAGATCACGTCGCGGGCGTATTCGCCGAGCGTGTAGTTCATCGACGACTCGAAGTTCGTGCGGGAACCATCGTAATCGACGCCGAGACCACCGCCGACGTCGAGGTAACCCATGGGGAAGCCCATTTTGGCCAGCTGGCAGTAAAAACGGGCCGCTTCGGTGACGGCGGCCTTGATGGTGATGATGTTCGGCACCTGAGAGCCGATGTGGAAATGCACAAGGCGCAGACAGGCCTGCATCTTCGCGGCGCGGAGTTTTTCGACCGCAAAGAGGATTTCGGCGGTATTGAGGCCGAACTTGGCGTTGTCGCCGGTGGAGGAGGACCATTTGCCCTCGCCACGCGTCTGCAGTTTGACGCGGAAGCCGATCAAGGGCTTCACGCCGGTTTCTCTCGAGATCCGGATAACACTATCGATTTCAGAGAGTTGCTCGATGACGATGATGATTTTCTTGCCCAGTTTTCGGCCGAGCAAGGCAAGGCGCATGTAATCGTCGTCCTTGTAGCCGTTGCAAATGATGAGGCGCTGGGCGCCCTCGTGCATGGCAAGGGCGATCATCAGCTCGGGCTTGGAGCCTGCTTCGAGGCCGTAATTGTAATCCTTGCCGGCGGCGACCACCTCATCGACGACTTCTCTCAGCTGGTTGACCTTGATGGGGAAAACGCCCCGATAGGCGCCCTTGTAGCCCTCTTCCTTGATCGCCTTGGCAAAGGCCTCGTTCAGCTGCATGACCCGGTGCCGGAGCTTGTCTTGGAAGCGAATGACGAGGGGGGCCTTCAGGCCCATGCCGACCGATTCATCGACGACGTCCATGACCCGGATGCTGCGGCCGTCCGCGAGGGGCTGGACCTGCACAAATCCGTCAGAATCGACCGAAAAGTGGTTGGAACCCCAGCGTTTGAAACCGTAAAGGTCTTCGGATTGGGAGGCCGACCAGGCGGAGGCGGATTTGGTCTTCAATGGGAGCGTGATTTCCAGTCAGGGTTAGGCTTGCTTTTTGTTGGGTCGCTTAGATTAATCGCCGTTTTCATTTTTCAATTCAGCCCATTAATCAATGACCAAATTCTCCTTGTTCCTCGCCCAAGCCCAACCAGCAGCCCCCTCCGGCATGCAAACGCTCATGTCGTTGCTGCCGATGATCCTGATTTTTGCGGCGATGTATTTCCTGTTGATCGCCCCCCAGCGCAAGAAGCAGAAGCTGCATGAAAAAATGCTGAGCGCACTGACGACTGGGGACGACATTATCACGACGGGCGGCATTTATGGCACCATCACCAGCGTAAAGGAAGACCGCTTTGTGGTCCGCGTGGGTGACAACAATCAGAAGCTCGAAATCGGCAAGGGTTTCGTGCATGCCATGGTCAAGAAGGACGGCGCCTGATTTGACCGATCGGCGAGTGACTGGTCGGCTCCGTCGTGGAACCGACCGCAAGTCCCTTTCACCCCTTTAACAAATACCAAACATGCTCCGTCGAAACCTCTGGAAACTGATTCTGTCCTGCGCGATT
>JAUXOH010000048.1 GCA_030682505.1 Candidatus Didemnitutus sp.
TGGCCGTGCTGGTGGGCAGCAGGGGATTGTAGTTCGGGTTCCACGAAGTGAGGCTGCGGTCTTCGATGAAAAAGGATTCCGAGTAGCTGGCAAACAGCAGCAGGTCCGGGCGGAGTTTGAAGCCCGCGCCAAATTGCGGCGTCGTCTTGGTCGCTTCGAACTTGCTACCAACCGTCGCCGGTCCCGGGGTCGCTGCCACGGTCGGGCGCAGATCGGTGTTGATCGTCCAGGTCTTGTTGTAGCGCGCGCCGCCGATCAAAATCAGTCGGTCATTGAGGAAGTTGGCGTTAACCAAACCGTAGAAGGCACTTTCCTCGCCGCTCGAGTCATTGAACGAGTTCACATTGGGGATGTCGTTAACGTTGTAGGACGCCGTGTGATCCCACGTGGACGGGTTATTGTAGTTCCAGGGTTGGAAATGCTGCAACGGGGTCGTTGCGGAGTTGGCCGTGGTTACCGGCGGCGTGGTGGTGCTCTCGCGCCGGAAGCTGCCCGTGCCGATCTTGCTCAAATAGGCGCCAAACAGGGGCTTCCAGATAGCACCCCCGACCTCTACCTTGCCGGCGAGTTCGATCTGGTAGGCCAACGAGTCACCGGAGGACTCCTCGAGTCGCTTGCGGCGGGTCAGAAGGGAACTGGCGGTCTTCGTCGGATCCGCCAGCACCGCCGCGGGATTGGCGGCCAGTTCGGCGACGTAGTCGAAGCGGTTCTTGGTGGCCAGGTAGGCGGCGGTGGGCGTGGTGGTGAATTCCGCCAAGCCCGTCAGCTTGTTGCTGATATAGAAATCATTCCAACCGAAGTTCGCGCGGGTACGCCAGTTCTCGCCCAATTTCACGTTCAACTCGGCGTTGAACGAATCAAAATCAGAGTTTCGATAGTCTTCATTGCCCGGATAGTTGAAATTCCGGGGCAACGGGGCGTAATTGATGAAGCCAAGATTCAAGTTGCCGACATCGATGTAGGCTTGGGCACGGGCGCGATCCGCCACGCGGGCGAAGTTACCCGTGGTGGCCGCCACGCTGACGGCCAGATTGGGCTTCATGCCAATCAGCGGCGTCTGTTGCCGATCGTAGGTTTCGAAATCGAGGATCAGATTGGCGTTCTTGTTGATCTTCACATCGAAGCTGCCGGCGAACAGCTGGGAGTCGCCGCCGCTGGGCTTGGCCCAGGCGAGCGAGTTTTCGTAAGAGCCGATGAGGCGCGCCTTGAAGTTACCGTCAGGTGAAACGTGGTTCACATCCAGATCCGTCCGCCAGAAGCTGTCGGAACCGACCTGTTGCTTAATGCTGATGAAATTTTTGTTGGTCGGGCGTTTGGTTATGTAGTTCACGGTGCCACCCGGGGTGATTTGACCGTAGAGGAGCGAAGCCGGACCCTTCACAACCTCGACGCGCGTGATGTTGGCCGAATCGACGTAGCGATTGCCGACGAAGCCGTTGCGTTGCGGTGTCACATCACCGTCAAAGCCACGGATCGAAAAGCGATTGTTGCCTTGGGTGAACTCCTTCGCGCCACTGGTGACACCGGGGGCGAAGCTGACGACGTCCAACAACTCCAAGGCACCAATGTCATTGATGAACTGTTCGGTGAACGCGCTGATGGAAAACGGCAGATCCTTGATGGCCGTGTCGATGCGGGTTGCCGAAACGGAATTGCCCGCCCGGTAGCCCTTGTCGGCGGTGGTGGAGACTTGAAAGGGGGAGAGGGTGACCACTTCGTCCTTCGAAGTAGCGGCAGAGTCGTTCGCCACTTGCGCGAACAGGCTGGGGGTAACAAAGGCCAGGAGCGCTGAGGCCAACAGGCCTGTCGCGCTCACGACCGATGATGATTTCGGGGATGTTTTTGAGTTCATGGGGTCAGGGTTCCTCGATGGCGGTTGTTACTTTATAGTTATTAGCTTTGTCGCAACGCAAGCCTTTTTATAACCTTGGCTGGGAGTGTTGTTTATTAGGTGCGTATTTTCCCCCTCCAAGCCCAGGTGGGAGCCCGGCCGGGCCGAAAACCGACTCAAGATTCGAATCCTTGCGTCGATAATAGATCATGGCCTCCCCTTTCCCCAACCTCCGTCATGCCCAATACGCGAACGCGTTGGGTGTGGTTGGCGCGCGGCGCGACAGCTGGGGAAGATTCCTATTCTCCCCGCCCGCTCTCGTTGCCGCTTACACCACGTTTGATTCCCAACCCTTTCGCGAGCAACCGCTCCCCGCGACGTGGTCGCACAAGCGCTTTCGTCAAAGCTGATTCTTAACGAGACTTTCTGAGCCAGCGTTGCCCCAGCGCGCTGGTTTTCTTGCGCCCGGACCCCGAGTTCGATCAAAAAGCGGAAGCTGATCGCTTCCGCTGTCAACTGCCGCGACCGGCTTAGTTGTCGATAAAGTGGGCCGCAGAGACATCCCGGCCCTGCTTGCTCGGCTCGACCCCTTTTCGTGCCCCGACCCGGGGGCGAACAGCTCCCCCCCTCGGCTCGGGCGCCACGACAGGGGCAATTTCATCGGGAGAGACACTCCGATCGGAACCGTGCACCATTTTCATCAGCTCACCGACGGCGGCGCGAACCTGGGCGGACTGGCCTTGCAGGTCTTCCGCCGAAATCGCGGATTGCTGGGCCAGAGCCGCATTGGATTGTGTAATCTGGTCCATGCCCGCCACGGCTTGGTTCAACTGGCCAATCCCATCGCTTTGCTCATGGGACGCTTGGGCGATGGAACCGACCATTTCGTCGAGTTGACGGATCTTCTGGACGATTGAGTCGAGACTGCCGGCCACCTGGGTGCTGATCTGGGCGCCTTGCTCGCTCTTGGAAGAGGCATCGGCGATCTTCGCGGCTGTTTCCTTGGCCGCTTGGGCGGAACGTTGGGCGAGACTGCGCACCTCTTCCGCAACGACGGCGAACCCAGCCCCGGCTTCGCCGGCTCGGGCGGCTTCCACCGCCGCATTGAGAGCAAGAATGTTGGTTTGGAATGCAATCTCATCAATGGTCTTGATGATTTTGGCGATTTCCGTGCTCGAAGTCTGGATCGCGCTCATAGCGCCACGCATGGCGGCCATGTCCTTGGCGCCGGCATCGGCGGTGGCGCGCGCCTCGGCGGCCAAAGCCTTCGCCGTTTGCGCGCCCTCGGAGTTGCGAGTGGTCATGCTGGCCATCTCATGGAGCGAAGCACTGCTCTGCTCCAGCGAGGCCGCCTGACGACTGGCACCGTCGGACATCGATTGACTGGCCTCGGCGACCTCGAGCGCGGCCGCATGCGTCCGGTCAGACTCGGAGGCAAGCTGGTCAGCGACGCGGGAAATCGGACGGGTGATGCTGCGGATTACGAGCCAGGCGATCAGGATGCCAATCAAGCTACCCCCGACCGTGCTGGCCAGCACCTGCAGTTCGCTGCTCCGCTGCTCGGCGCGCATGCGCTTTTCCAAGCTGGTTTGAAATTCGGTGACGGAATCCTTCACGCGCAACAACGCG
>JAUXOH010000049.1 GCA_030682505.1 Candidatus Didemnitutus sp.
GCCCTCGCGGATGTGGACGCCCGCTTGGTGACGATGCGCGCTGACGTGGAGCGAATCGAAGGACGGGCCCGTGAGGCCGCCCGGCTCGCCACTGAACTGGAGGAAATGAACCGGGGCTTGAATCGCCTGAAGACGGGCGCTGATCAAATCAAGCTCAACGAGCAACGTCTCGCTCGTCTGCGCCAACTGGAATCCGAAGCCCGCGAGCAGGTTGCCGCCACGCGCACGGCGTTGACGCGCACGCAATGGGAGCACGACGGACTCCGAATCGCCCTCGGTCGTTCTGCCGATCAGCTCAAATTTGCCGAGGCCCAGAAATCGCAGGTGATGCATTATGCGCGGGTGGCGTGGGACCGCTATGGTTTCGTCATTGTCTTCGGCATCGGGAGCTGGTTCCTCGGCCCTCCCTTGGGTCGGTTGGCGGCGTTTTTCCTCGTCGCTCCTTTTATCTCCAGCCGGTCTCCCGTTCGTCTGGGTCCACCGGGATCAAGTCGGCCGGAAGTCGTCTCCAGTCGCGCATCGGTGGAAATCGAACTGGAACCCGGAGCCGTGATGTGGGTGAAAGAGAAATACCTCCAGGCCTCCGATGAGAGCCTGCAACGCTCGACCCGCTGGTTGTTGGATTGGCGGATGCCCTTCACGTGTCTAGCGGCTGGTCTGCGCGAGTTGATCGAAATGCGCAACGCCGACCCGACCGCACCGCGCCGCGCCACCTTTTCGTCGCAGGAGGCGGCCAGCGTGGAACTCGCGATCGTCAATCTGCCCGCGGGATCCAGTCTCGTGCTGCGACCGAGTTTTTTGGCCGGTCTGGTAAGTCCCCGTGGCAGCCGCGCGCTGCTCATTCGCCGGCATTGGCGTTTTTTCACTCTGCAGGCTTGGGCGACCGGTCAATTTCGCTACTTTGAGTTTGTCGGTCCGGCCACGCTGTTGCTGGCGGGCAGTCGGGGCGTGCGCGCAGAATTGCTCGATGGGCAACCGGGCGGAGCGGTTCCGGGGCGTCGGGCCAATCAGGATGCGACGATCGGTTTTACCCCGGGCCTCGCCTATCGGCCGGTGCGTGCGGAAACATTTTGGGCTTATTTTCGGGGGCAGAACCCGCTCTTCGACGATCTGTTCGAGGGCAACGGTCTTTTCCTGTGCCAGCAGACTTCCGCCAAGGGCGAGGCCGCCCAAGCGCGGGCGACCACCAGCAGTTTCTGGGGCGGGGTGCTGCGCGTCTTTGGCTTGTGAGTGGTTGCGGCGGGGCCGACTCTGGTTAGCCGTTTCCCATGTTCAAACTCCGCGCCGACTACGAGCCCACGGGCGACCAGCCGCAAGCCATCGAAAAATTGGTGGCTTCGTTTCGCGCGGGCAACCAGCACCAGACGCTGCTCGGCGTCACCGGTTCCGGCAAGACCTTCACGATGGCGAACATCATCGCGCAGCTGCAGCGACCCACCCTGATCGTCTCGCACAACAAGACGCTCGCCGCGCAACTCTACTCGGAATTCAAAAACTTCTTTCCCGAAAACGCCGTCGAATATTTCGTCAGTTACTACGACTACTACCAGCCGGAGGCCTATGTGCCGTCGAGTGACACGTTCATCGAAAAGGACTCCTCGATCAACGAGGAGATCGAGCGCCTGCGCATCGCCACGACCAGTTCGCTGGTCAGTCGCCAGGACGTCATCGTCGTCGCCAGCGTCTCGTGCATCTACGGCCTGGGGTCGCCCGAGGAGTTTGCGGCCATGCGCATTCAAATCCGGCGCGGCGACGAACTGGGACGGAATCGTTTCCTCGAACGGCTGGTGGACAATCTTTACGAACGAAACGACTACGAGCTGAAGCGCGGCGGGTTCCGCGTGCGGGGGGACGTGGTGGACGTCATGCCCGCCTACTTGGAGCACGGTCTGCGCGTGCAATTTTTCGGCGATGAGATCGAAGCGCTGACGGAGTTTGAACCGATCGGCGGCAAAGTGCTGCGGCAGATCGAGCAATTCGATCTTTACCCCGCCAATCAATACGTCACTTCCCGCGGGCGGGTCGAGGGTGCGATCAGGAACATCAAGGAGGAGCTCGAGGAGCGCGTCGCCTATTTTGAGCAGAACCAGCAATACCTCGAGGCCCAGCGCATCCGGATGCGCACCGCCTATGATCTCGAGATGCTGCAGGAGATGGGGTTTTGCAACGGCATCGAGAATTACTCGCTGCACCTGACTGGACGAAAGAAAGGCGACCGTCCGTTTTGCCTGATCGATTTCTTTCCCAAGGATTTCCTGCTCTTTGTGGATGAGAGCCACGTTTCCGTGCCGCAGATTGGGGGCATGTACAATGGCGACTTGGCGCGGAAGCAGACGTTGGTGAACTTCGGGTTTCGCCTGCCCTCGGCCCTGGACAACCGGCCCCAGAGTTTCGCCGAGTTCCAGCAAATCGCCGGACAGACCCTCTATGTTTCCGCCACGCCGTCGCAATTTGAGCTCGAGCACTCGCCCGTGGTCGCGGAGCAGGTGATCCGCCCGACCGGCCTGCTTGATCCGGTGATCACGCTGCGCCCGACCAAGGGACAGATTGAGGACTTGATCGGGGAGATTCGCGGCGCGGTGGAGGAGGGCGAGCGCGTGCTGGTCACGACGCTGACCAAGCGGCTTTCCGAGGACATCACCAGCTACCTGCGGGAGGCGAAGATCCGGGTGGAGTATCTGCACTCGGACATTGATGCGCTCGAACGCGTCGAGATCCTGCGCAATCTGCGCCAGGGCAATTTCGACGTTCTGGTCGGCATCAATCTGCTGCGGGAAGGCCTCGATCTGCCGGAGGTCGCGCTCGTCGCGATTCTCGACGCGGACAAGGAAGGGTTTCTCCGGAGCGCCACGAGCCTGCTGCAAACCGCCGGACGGGCGGCGCGGCATGAAAAGGGCCGCGTCATTTTCTACGCGGACGTTGAGACGGGTTCGATTCGCCGCACGCTGGATGAAACCAAGCGGCGGCGCGAAATCCAGCTGGCCTACAACGAGGAGCACGGGATCACGCCCCGCAGCGCGAAACGCGCGGCGCAGACCAGCTTGCGCCATTACGACGGCACGGGTCGCGAGGTTGACGCCGCGGCGGTCGAGGAAGGAAGTGACGATGTAGCGGCCGTGATTGCCGAACTCGAAATCGAGATGCAAGAGGCGGCGAACAAGCT
>JAUXOH010000060.1 GCA_030682505.1 Candidatus Didemnitutus sp.
CCGGGTGACACACACCAACTGATCAACGCGGGCCGGCGAGACCTCACCTTCTTCGTCGTGGCCGACAATCCCCCGGTGGACATCTACCATTATCCCGATTCGAAGAAATGGGGGTTCCCTTTGCCGCGAAAATTCTTCCGCGACGAGATCTCCTACTTCGACGGCGAGGAATAAGAAAGCCGGGCTCTTCGGCCCGGCTCGGGAATGATGGCAGGACGCGTCAGGCGCGCCCGGCCAGTTGGCGTCGGCGCCACACCACTCCGGCGAGGGCCAGCCCTCCGAGAATCGCCGCGTAGGTGGAGGGCTCCGGAATGACCTGCACCGAGAAGGACGTGTTGATGACATAACCCGCAACACCCAGCGCGTTGACTCCCAAGGTGGGTTGGAGCGAAGTGTCGGAGTCCGTGAACCGCATGAACTCGACAGTAAAGGAATAGGTGTTGCCCGCTGTCAGCGCCCCCCCTGCGACATTCATCGCTAGGAAATTCGCGGCATAAGTTTCCACATCCTGACTGTACGAGGAACCATCGCCCCAGATACCGATCCGGAAGCTGCCGTCATTCGCCCAGCCAGTGAAGGTATTGCTGGTGATCGAAAAGCCTGCCGAGGCCTGAGCCGCCGTGAGCTGCAGAAGTCCGCCCGTCCACGTGCCCGCGCTCGCCGTGGCCAGCGGTGTGTTGGGGTAGAGATTGCCCGCCAAGCTGAGGGTGAAAGGGATCCCGCCCACGATTAAACTCTGGGTTCCATTGGGGAATGCCGCATCAAGGGCCGCCTGATCCGCAAAACTCGCATTGCCCTGATAACTCCAATGCTGATTGCCGGAATCAAAAACGAAAAGACCGGCCGAACCGCCCTGCGGTGTAAACGAGTTCGTCCCCGAGGGAAACGAAGCCGTTAGACCGGTTCCATCGATGAAGACTTCGAAAGCCCAGGGATTGACCGCCTTCTCTGCCGTTGTGGTGGCATCCGTCTGGTTGTATTCGTGGACTTTCAGGACAGGGACAACATCCACTGATTGGGCCAGAAGCCCGCCCACCAAGATCGAGGTGCTCACCAAGAGCACCACCACCGCGCGCGTTTTCATGGCTGGGAGATTATTCCCCCCCAGCTCGATAAACCACACCTAATCCTGTGCGCTTTTTGTATTAAGATTACTTCTTCGCCGTCAGGAGCTTTTCCCGGGCGACAAAGTAGAGCAGGCCGCAGATCGCGCCGAAGGGGATCAGCGCCAGCAGATTGGCGTTCGGACCCTCGAAGAACGGGTTGTTCGCCAGCGACCAGTTGGTGATGGCCGCGTCGAAATCGCTCAGCGCACCGGCCAAGAAGGCGATGATGATGCCGGCGATGGCGCCACCGGCGATGTAGCCTGAGGCAAGGAGAACGCCGGGGCTCTTGTCGCTTTCCGCCACAAATTGCTCTTCGGTCATCGACCGGTAGGCCGCCTTGGTGCGGGTCCGGCGGTCAACTGCCCAGCGGATCATGCCGCCGATGAAAATCGGGGCCGACGACGAGAGGGGCAGATAGACTCCGACCGCAAACGCCAGTGCGGGCGCGAAGGTCATTTGCAAAGTCACCGCAATCATCACGCCAAAGAGCACCAAGGCCCACGGTAACTGCTGATCAAGAATGCCCTTGATGATATACGACATCAGCGTCGCCTTTGGCGCATCGAATTTGCGCACCGAGGTGCCATCCGGCCGTTCGGTGAACGCCCCATTGATGCCCGGATCGACGAACCACACGGCCTCGCCGCGCTCGTTCATCAGGTATTTTCCGGCCGGGCCGCCGACAGTGTCCGTCTTGTGCCAAACCGCGTATTGCCCGGCATCGTCCTTGGCCTGCGGACCCACCAGGCCTTCCCGCGTCTCGCCGAGGGGTTTTCCATTCGCGATCAGGCCCGGCGCCACTTGCGCGGCCGGCATGTAGACGATCGCCGTCTCGTTGAGCTTGAGCAGAATCGGCCCGAGCACCACGGCGGAGGCAAACGCGCCGATCAGGATCGCATACTGTTGCAGCTTCGGCGTGCCGCCGACAAGGAAGCCGGTCTTCAAGTCCTGCGAAGTCGTGCCGCCGTTGGACGCCGCGATACAGACGATGGCGCCGACCGACAGCGCCGTGACGTAATGCGTGCCTCCGGTCCAGCCGACGAGCAGAAAGATGAGGCAGGTGAACAACAGCGTGGCCACCGTCATGCCGGAGATCGGATTGGAGGAGGAACCGATCTCACCGGTGAGGCGGGACGACACCGTCACAAAGATGAAACCGAACACCACGATCAGCACCGCGCCGAGGACGTTCATGTGCAGCGTGGGCGAGAACATGATGGCCGCCATCAGCACCACCACGCCGCCCGCCACGAATTTCAGCGGCAGATCGCGGTCGGTGCGCGGGGTTTCGCTTTCCCCGCCGTCGGCCTTCGACAGGCCCACGTCCTTCATGCCCCCGACAATGCCGTGCCAGATGGTCGGCAACGCCTGAATCAGGCTAATCACCCCGCCGGCCGCGACCGCACCCGCGCCGATATAGAGAATGTAGGCGCCGCGAATGCCGTTGGGCGTCATCTCGGAGATCGGCACCGTGCCCGGAGCGAGCGGGGTCGGCAGCCCGTCACCAAAGAACTTGATCAACGGAATCAGCAGCAAATAAGACATTACGCCGCCCGCACACATGATTGACGCGATGCGCGGTCCGATCACGTAGCCGACGCCGAGCAATTCCGGCGAAACCTCCGCTCCCACCGAACCCGACTTGAGCGGGGCGCCAAAGACTTTCTCGGGAATATCCTTCCAGCCCTTGAGCGCCACATTGAGGGTCTTGTAGATCAGGCCGACGGCGAAGCCGGTGAACACCACCTTGGCCCCCGGTGACTTGCCGAGTCCGGCCGCCACCGCCGCCGCCATCTCCGCCTTGGCCGAGGGAGAAGCCGCCTCGCGCGACACGTCATCGACGCTCGCCTTCAGGACGGCCGCGCAAGCGGTGCCCTCGGGATACTTCAGGACGCCGTGTTCCTTCACGATCAAGGCACGGCGCAGGGGAATCATCATCAGGATCCCGAGCAACCCGCCCAGCAAACCGACCAGCAGCACGCGCGTCAGCTCGAGGTCGAAGCCGAGGATCAGGATCGCCGGCATTGTCACGCCGACGCCAAAGGCAATCGACTCGCCCGCGGAACCCGCCGTCTGGGAGATGTTGTTCTCCAAGATGGTGGCGTCGCGGCCACCGACCTTCGACCACGCGCGAAAGAGCGCGAGCGAGATCACGGCCACGGGAATCGACGCGCTCACCGTCAAGCCGACCTTGAGCACGAGATAAAGCGACGACGCGCCAAAGACCATCCCGAGGATGGCACCCGTCACCACAGCGCGGATCGTAAATTCAGGAATGATGGTCGAGGCCGGGATGAACGGCTCGAATTTAGGGGCGGAATTTTGCGACATAGGGTAAGAGAGGCGCGGGCAGGTTGCTCCCGCAAATCCGCTCGCGCAACGTTCGAATCACCGACCCATCCCGCCTTCCCCGCGCTCACCGCTTCTTCCTGCCCGTCTTGCGCGCCGCGAGTTTCCGGCGGATCAGCCAGTAGAGCATCTCCAAGCGCGGCACACCGGCGCCAACGGATTTCGCCCGGCGCACCGGCACGCCCCAGATTTCCTCCAACTCCACCGGTCGCCCTTCCTGAAAATCTACGAGGCTCGACGGACGGTATTTCCCGATCTTCGCCGTGCGCTCAAACTGCAGTTCGATGAACGATTGGGGAATCGGGTGCCCGAACTTCGCCGCCGCCTCTACGATCTCCTCCATCAGGCGGCGCGCGAGGGTGCGCAAGCCCTCATCGGCCATGATCACGTCGGTCGTGATGCCGCCGGCGGCAATCGCGATGCCGTTAAACGGCACATTCCACACCAACTTCTGCCAGCGCTGGCCCTCGAGATTGTCGTGCGCCTCGCACTTGAGCCCGGCCTTGTTGAACACGGCGGCAATCGCGTGCGTCCGGTCGGCGGCGGGGCGGCCGAACTCACCGATCATCATCAAACCGGGAAAAGAACACTCCACTACGCCCGGCGCGGTGCGGTTGGCCCCGATGTAACAAATCGCCCCGGCAATTCGTTTTGCGCCCACCATCTCGGCCACGGGTTCCTCCACCCCGAGTCCATTCTGCAAGGTGAGCACAACGGTGTGCTCGTGCAGCAACGGCGGCAGCAGTTTCTTCAACGCCTCGTTCGCCGTCGCCTTCACCGCCACAATCACCAAATCACACGGGCCGATCTCGGCACACGAAGCGTAGGCCTGAACTTTTTTCACATGGATGCGCATGGAGGGCATCTTGATCTTGAGGCCGCGAACGAGGATCCCGGCGCGACCCGTGCGCACGAGAAAATGCACATCGTGACCCGCCTTCGCCAGCCGGGCGCCGTAGTAGGTGCCGAGCGCGCCGGTGCCAACGATTGCGATGCGGGGTTTGGCGGGAAAGGGAGGGTTCACGGCGGAAAACAACAGACGTCCGCCCGCAAAAACTCAACCCCGGAGCAGTCCGCCCCGCCGGTTCAAAGCGGAATATTGTCGGTCAACCGCACTTCGTCGACCCAGTAGGCCACCGCCATCACGCATTGCCCGGGCACGACTTCGCGCAACGGCTCGATGGTCTCGCGATCCACCACGGCAATGTAGATCACGCGGATCCGGCGCTTCTCGCCCATGAGATGGGTGGCTTCCGCCACCACCCGGTCCGCACTGCGCACGCCGCCGTCGACCATCGTCTTGGCCTGGCCCAGCGCCCGATACACCACCAACGCGGCCTCGCGTTGGACCGGCATGAGGTAGCCGTTGCGCGCACTGAGCGCGAGGCCATCGGCATCCCGCACCGTGGGACCGGTCAAGATTTCGATCGGCAGCGAGAGATCCGCCAGCGTCTTGCGCACGACCGCGATCTGCTGCAGGTCCTTCTCCCCCATCACGAGCGCATGGGGCTGCACGATGTGCAGGAGTTTCAACCAGCACGTCAGCACACCGCGAAACAACGCCGGACGCGAAACCCCGCAGAGCGGCTTGCTGACGCGGTCCTCGATGATCGTGCTGGAGAAATTCTTGGGAAACATTTCCTCGGCCGAGGGCGTGAACAACACCGCCACGCCCTCGCGTTCGCACAGCGCGGCATCGCCCGCCAGGTTGCGCGGATACTTTGCAAGATCCTCGCTCGCGCCAAATTGCAGGGGGTTGACGAAAATCGAGACGACGACCTCGTCGCCGCGCTCGCGCGCCAGTCGGATCAGGCTCACCTGCCCCGCATGGAGCGCGCCGAGGGTCGGGATCAACGCCACGCGTTTGCCCGCAGTTCTTAGTCCGGCGGCCGCTTCCTGCATGGCCGCAATGGTTTCGATTTTTTGCATACAGGGAACGGACTTGAACTAACCGGCCGCGCCACACTTTATCAAGCCTTCCCTCCCCGGCTCGGTCCGCGGACTGAATTTTCACTCTTTCCTCACTTCCCTTCCGATGATCCGCATCAACGAACACTACACCAAGCTCAAGGCTTCCTACCTCTTCGCCGACATCGCGCGCCGCGTGAACGCCTTTGTCGCCGCCCACCCCGACAAGCCGATCATCCGGCTCGGCATCGGCGACGTCACCGAGCCGCTGCCGCCCGTTTGCATTGCCGCCCTGCACGCCGCGACCGACGAGATGGCGCACCGCTCCACCTTCAAGGGCTACGGTCCCGAGCAGGGCTACGCCTTCCTGCGCGAGGCGGTCGCCAAGCACGATTTCCAGGCGCACGGCGCCAAGGTCGAGCCCGACGAGGTGTTCGTGTCCGACGGCTCCAAGTGCGACGTTGCCAACATTCAGGAGATCTTCGCCGCCGATCTGCGCCTCGCGATTCCCGATCCGGTCTATCCGGTGTATATCGACACCAATGTCATGGCCGGCCGTACCGGGACCAACACCGACGGTCGTTACCCGGGCATCACCTACCTCGAATCCAACTCC
>JAUXOH010000314.1 GCA_030682505.1 Candidatus Didemnitutus sp.
TATCGCCAACGCCAATGCTGTTCTTTTTGGAGGTGCCCAATGAACCACTCTGCGACTTCACTCTCCCGCGCGTTGCTCGGCGCTGCGGCCATCCTGCTGGCGACCCTCCCGGGTTTCGCGGCGACCCATCCGCCGCTCGCGATTCACGGTGCCGTCATCCACACCCTCACCGGTGCGCCAATCCCCGACGGCCTGGTGCTCGTGCGCGACGGCAAGATCGCCTACGTCGGGGCGGCCGCCGGCCAGTCCTACGCGGCAGACTATCAGGTCGTCCGCGCCCAGGTTGTCACTCCGGGTCTCATTGACGCCCGCTCCACGGTCGGACTTTCGGGACTGCTCAACCAACCTCACGATCAGGACATGCTCGAGCGCTCCAGCCCCGTGCAACCGGAGTTGCGTGCCATCGATGCCTACAATGCGCAGGATCCGCTCGTCGCCTGGCTGCGTGATTTCGGCATCACGACGATCAACACCGGACACGCTCCCGGTGCTCTCGTTTCCGGTCAAACGATGATCGTGAAAACATTCGGTCGCAGCGTGGAGACCGATGTCATCAACCCGGCCTCCATGACGGCGGTTTCCCTCGGCAATTCCGCCCTCGCCCGTGGCGACGCCGGGGCGGGCGCCGGAAGCAAGTCCCCGGGCACGCGAGCCAAGGCCATCGCCATGCTGCGCGCCGAATTGATCAAGGCGCAGGAATACGCCACGAAGCGCGAAGGAAAGGATGAGGCCAAGCGTCCCGCACGGGACTTGAAACTCGAGTCTCTCGTTCGGGCGCTTGACGGCTCACAACGGTTGCTCATCACCGCCCACCTGCAGCAAGACATCCTCGGTGCACTGCGATTGGCCCGGGAGTTTGAGCTCAAGATCGTGCTCGATGGTTGTGCGGACGCTCATCTCATCCTGGCCGAAATCAAGGCCAGTGGTTTTCCCGTGATCCTCCATCCCACGATGGCGCGCGCCGGCGGTGACACTGAGAATCTGGCCATGGATACCGGCGCGAAGCTCCAGGCCGCCGGCATACCGTTTGCGATTCAGAGTGGCTACGAATCCTACGTGCCCAAGACCCGCGTGGTGCTCTTCGAGGCGGCGGCGGCCGCCGGCAAGGGGCTCGGCTTCGCCAACGCCCTCGCGGCCGTGACGATTGACGCCGCAACCATTCTCGGCATCGCGGACCGCACCGGTTCCCTCGCCGCAGGCAAAGACGCCGACCTCGCGCTCTTTGATGGCGATCCCTTCGAATACACGACCCATGTCACCGGCACCGTGATTGGCGGCCTGCTCTTCGCCGACGGACCGCACTAGTCCCGGTCATTTCTTCCACCTCGGCCCGGTCGGCCCGCTCACGCGGCGGCCGGGCCATTTCGCACGCGGCCGCGCAACCTCGGTCTCGCGCTCATCCCGCGGCCGTCACCACGCCGAGAGACCAAACATCCACGCACCGACCATGACGGTACGCGCGGTCCAAGCCAGCGTGCGCGCCCAATTCATCCACACGAGATTGCGGTGGGCCACCGGATCGAAGCCGGTCGCGAGTTTCCGATGCAGCGGCATTTCCACCAGCAGGGAGATCGCCCAAATCGTCGCCAACAACACCAGCGAACCGAGAAACAGCGGCCCGCGCACCCCTTGCAGTAACAAAGCCGCGGCGGTGATCGCCTCTGCCATCATCAATGGCGCGACCACGAGCGTGATGCCGCGCGTGTAGCGACGGTGATAGTTCTTGAATTGCTCGCGTCCCACGGCGGCAAACTGCGGATACACCGCCGCCTGCACGGTCCAGACCAAACCGGCCAGTGCGGCCGTGACGCCCGCATGCGCCAAGGCGAGGTGCGCGATGTTCAGGTTCATGCCCGCAAGCCAATCCGGCCGTTCCCCGGGGTCAAGCGGCGGTTGGAAACTTCGTCTCAAATTGCAATCCGCTCCCGCTTGCAGTCTGCGGACTCGCGGGAATCCTCCGTTTCCGCGCCATGCCGCTTGCCCTCACTCTCTTTCCCTTCGCCGACTATTGGTGGTTCTACGGCCTGTTCACTTGCTTCGTGTTGGGCCTGCTCGCCCTCGATCTGGGCGTCTTCCATCGCGAAGCGCATGAGGTCGGGTTCAGGGAAGCACTTGGCTGGAGCGTCGTCTGGGTCAGTCTCTCCCTTCTTTTCGGCTACGGGCTCTACCAGTATGCGCTGTGGAAATTCCCCCTCGATCCGCGGCTGGTCGGGCTCGATCACGCCGCGCTGGCGACACAGACGGGGCTCGAATACCTGACCGGCTACGTCGTCGAGAAATCGCTCTCGGTGGACAACATCTTCGTGTTCGTCGTGATTTTTAGTTTTTTCGCCATTCCGGCGAAATACCAGCACCGCATCCTGTTCTACGGCATCCTCGGCGCGCTGGTTTTCCGCATCATCTTCATCAGCCTGGGCGCGCTGCTGATGCAGTTTCACTGGGTCATTTGGCTCTTCGGCGCGTTTCTGATCCTGACCGGCATCAAGCTGCTCTTTATCCCGGAAAAAACGATCGATCCGGAGAAGAACCCCGTCATCCGGCTGCTCCGCAAGCTCCTGCCTGTCACCCCCGCTCTCGAGGGGCAGAGGTTTTTCGTGCGCCGCGCCGGGGTTCTGCACGCTACGCCGCTCTTGGTCTGCCTCGTGTTCGTGGAATTGACCGACATCGTGTTCGCCGTGGATAGCGTGCCGGCCATCTTCGCGCTGACCAAGGAGCCGTTGATCGTGTTCACCTCAAACGTCTTCGCCATCCTCGGCTTGCGCGCCATGTTCTTCATGCTGGCGGGCGTCATGCACAAGTTCCGTTTCCTGAAATACGGCCTCGGGCTCGTGTTGGTTTTCGTCGGTCTCAAGATGGTGTGGCTGAACGAGCTCTTCGACGGGAAGTTCCCCATCACCTGGTCCCTCGGCATCATCGGCGGGATCATCGCCGCCTCGGTCATCGCCTCCCTCATCATTCCGCAAAGGCAACCGTTGGCACCCTCAGGTCCGCAGCCAATGGACTAGGGCATCGAACAGCTGCGCGGCCGCCTCACCGAGAAACAGAAAATAAAACACGCCCGCCGCAAACACCACATAACCGAGCAAGATCGCCGCTCCGTCGCGCTCCAGCAGTCCGCCGGCCAGGAGCAGAATCGTCCAGGCCGGGAATGAATTGGTGAATGGAATCGGCAGCGGCAACAACAGCACGAGCGCCGCCACCAACAGCAGGATGGCGTGCAATTGCCGCAGGAACGCCGTGTTGGTCAGCGGGAACAGTCGCGGCCGGAGAAACTTCTCGAACAGCCGGATGATCCACTTCGCCACCTTGAGCAAGCGGGTGAAAAAACCCGACGGCAACTCCTTGCGCTGGAGCCGGGCGGGCAACCAAGCCCGCTGACCCAAGGCCAGCCGCAACGCGATGGCGGCAATCGCCAAGCCAAACGCCGTCGACAGACCGGGAACCGGAATCGGAGTAAGGAAAGGCAGCGTCAGCACCACGACGACCAGCAAGTAGGCCCGTCCGCGCATGACGTAAATCACCTCGCGCAGCGTTACCGCGCGCGTGGCGGCGCGCGTCTGCAGGTCGGCCAGCTCTTCGGAAAGTTTTCGGGCCTTGCGCTGCTGCCGGACAATGCCTGCCTCCACCCCCACCGGCCACGCCTTCGCGCCCGGCTTGGGGCCGCTAGGTTCCTCGTTTGTTGCCATACAGCTCCACGTGCAAGCGGTGCGCATAACGGTAGCCGCGCGCTTTGCACTGGGCGCTGAGCCTCGCACTGCGCGAGCGCAGCACTTCGATGCTCGTGCCCTCCGGCATGAGCAAAATCTTGCTG
>JAUXOH010000315.1 GCA_030682505.1 Candidatus Didemnitutus sp.
GCACTATCGACTGCGGGTCGGGTTTCGGCTGCCACCATCTGATCTTTCCGTTGGCATCGGTGGCGGAGGCGACAGGCGGAATGTTGTCGTAGGTTGCGCTGTTTACAGCCGACCAGAAGTCGCTCGCGGAAACTTTGCGTGAATCGGGGTGGTATTTTACCGCGATGCCGAGCGCGTGACATCCCGATTTCAGAACTTCCTCGAACTTCGTGCGAACATGAACCGCAGCAGCTTTGATGTGCCCTTCGTGCAAGAATTCTATGGCCTGGCATAGATGACCGTGATCAGACCGTGAAAGCGGCTGCTCGTAGTCACCTACTCGCTGCGAGAAAAGCTCATGATGTGCCCAGCTATCCCCGAACTGTTGTTTGGCTATCTCATACCAGGCGCGATCATGGGTCAGTAGGAGCACCTGCCATTTTTCAAAACGATCCCTCAGGATGCGCAGAAGCGGTAGACGGTGCGCCATGTCGAGGCTGAGCAGAACGTCGTCGAGGATAAGCAGCCGCGGGTAAGTAGTGCCGTCTCCTCGCGTCGGCGGAATGCTGCGCGCCATGCCTGCTAGGTAGAGGCAGAGGCCGATGGCGGTGACGCGGGCTTCGTTGAGGAACTCCGATGGGGTCTTCAACGGGTCGCCGCCGCGATCACGCATGCTCAGGCGTATGGAGCCGTGGGAGAACTTGTTCTTAACAGTCGGATTGTAGCGCACATCAGATGACCAGGTCAGCTCCATCTTGGTCCAAGGAGCAAAGGACGTGAGCAGATCGTTCGCATGTTTTTCCAGTTCGGTGAGAAATCCCTTCAGCGATTCATTGAATTCCTTGATCGCGGCTTGCAGACGGTGTAGCAGCGGCTTTTCGGCGTGAACGCGGCGCGGCTTCCTGGCGGCCATTTCCAGAATACGCTCCCATGCCTGTCCGAAAGTTTCGTTGCTGGCACCGCGCTGGCAGCCGGGGAGGATTTCTTCGACGAGCGCGCGGAAGATTTCCACGGAGTCGCCGTATTGGACTTCGCTGGCGCGCCAGACCACGCGGTAGTCGAGCCAGCCGCGTGAACGGGCCATGTCACGAAACTCGGTGTGGGCGCTATCCCGGTTCTCGTGGTTCCAGACGAGGGCGGGCTTGGTCCCGTCAGTAAAGGTGAGCGTGATGCAGCGATCCTCACGAGGCGGATCGGCGTGACGATACTTGTAGGTATCGAAAGCGACAGCGGCGGCGCGGTAGTCGAGAAAATCGCGAACTGCTTTGCCGAGTGAAGATTTGCCGCTGCCGTTTTCGCCGTAGAGGACGAGGCTCTTGCCCTTCAGCGGAATCTCGACCGGGTTTGGGAAGGCGCGGTATCCGCAGATGCGGATGGACTCGAGTCGCAGGGGCGAGGCGCGCATAGCAACTACTCCTTGCCCTCGATGATCCGCACGGTTTCGAGGTTTCCGAGTGAGAAGAGCGCGGCGCGGAGGGGATGCTCGATGTCGTAGACCTCCTCGAACTTCATGCGCAGGGTTTTCAGGCGGTCCTTTTCCGGGAGTTGGGTGATGTCCCTCCTTCGCTCCGATGGAGCTTCGGAGGGCAGGCCGGGCAGGGCGGCCTTGGCGACGAGGTCGAAGAGGCGCAGGCCGGCGGCGTGCAGCTCCCCCGGGAAATACAGCTCATACACCAGCCCGTTCAGAATCTGCTCCCAATACGCCTGCATCAACGGGTCACGCGTGCTCGCTGTCTCGGTGTGGTCGGCGAGGTGGCGGTTCAGGAAAATCAGGTAGTCAACCAATCGAGCAACCGCGTCTTTCTCCGACTCGGTTGCGGCGGCGATGGGTAGCTGCTCGATGAACTGAGTGAAGTAGCGGAAGAAGCCGCCGCGCAGCGGGGTGCTCACCCGTCGCCAATAGAAGTCGAGAACTCGGCTGTTACAGAGACCCAGCATGAATTTGAGTGGAAATTCCTCGGGGTCTTTGAAGGTGATGCCGTAGCCGCTCGTGAACGCATACTGGCCGTCCTCATCCAACGCAAAACACGCTCGGTCGGCGATGTCGGGAACGAGCAACTTGGGTAACAGCATCAGATCAATGTTTTGATTTCGGCCAAACTCATACCAGTTCGGGCCGCTAAACCGACCTTGCTCCCGATTCTGGAGGTATGCCTTGTTCTGTTTGAGATAGCTGTGTGCGTCGGGCCATTCGGCCTTGATCGTTTTCTCGGCAATCGGAACAGCTCGACCGTCTGAAATCGAATACGGCATCAATACCACCTTTGACGATGGCAACAGAGAGAACGGTTTGATTTCGCGACCCTGCAGGAATAGTCGGACGGAATCTTTCTCCAGCTTAACTTCTGTGCCGAGATGCTCGGATACGGCGACAACTCCACGCCGACTCTCATTCACAACTTCAAGCACGTAGATTTCGTTGGCGCTTGTCCGCACACCTTGGGAGATCCGCGCGGCAACATCGCCAATCTTAATCGGAAATAACTTCAAGCGTTCGAAGACCGACGCCGACGCGCCGACAGTAAAGTTCCAGTCGCTGCCGCTGATGGTTGATGCCGCAAATCGGCCTTCTTCCCCGGCGAGCTTTACTTTCCATGCCTCCAAATCGTGGGCCTTGACGAATCGGCACTCGCCGGTGCCCGCTCGCGCGAGGAAAAGCAGGCAGGTATAGATGGTAGCACCGAAGAAGACCTGTTCGTCACCGAAATGAACGACGTGCCGCAGATGCTTGCCATTCGCGATGAGAGTGCGCGTAGGCTCCCCATAATCGGCATTGAAAAATTTGTGTGGGCAGATGTAGGCGAGGTGGCCGTCGGATTTCAGCAGGCGCAGGCCGGCTTCAATGAAGACGACGTAGATGTCGTAGTTGCCCTTGGCCGCGCTGGCGTATTGCTCCTTGTAGAAGGCGACGATGTCGGGGTCTTTCTGCTTCAGCGTCTGGATGCGGATGTAAGGCGGGTTGCCGATTACGACGTCAAAACCGGTGTCGATTTCACGGAGAGCAGTTGAGGTGAGTTCGGTTTGTCCGCCGGCTTCGTTGATGAGGGCAAGGTTGCCGAGGAGGGTGGCGGGGGCGCGGCCTTGCAGGCGGACTTTGCCGACGGGGAGGCCGAACATCCACTCGGAGTCGAAGAAGGGGGCGTAGGCGTTTTGGTCGTAGGGGTCCCAGGCGGCGAGTTTGCGGGCGGAGTCGCGGGGGATGGCGTGCTCGCGTTCGAGGAGGGCGGCGATCTCGGCGCGCTTGGCGGCGTCGGCGTCGCGCCACTTGCGTTTGGCGGCGGGGCTGCGGGCGTTGAAGTGCTCGTGACGGACGCCGGCGAGTTCGGCGCGGAGACGGTCGATCTCGCCGGAGAAGAGGTCGCTCTCGGCCTTCTCGATGGGGATGAGGGTGTCGGCGGCGACGAGGCGGGTCTCGAGGTTGGGCAGCGGGCGGACGCCGAGGTTGGGAGCGGTGGGCTCGACCTTCTGGTCCACGACGAGGGAAATGAAGAAGCGGAGTTTCGCGATCTGGGTGGCGATGGGCTGGATGTCCACGCCGTAGATCGAGTTCTCGATGAGGTAGAGTTTTCGCGCGAAATCGAGGGCATGGTAGCGGGTGTCGAAGGATTTCTCGATGTCGGCGATGCGGGCATCGCACGCGGCGATCTCGTCGGGCTTGGCGGCGGAGGATTCGAGGAGGGCGCGGTAGCGGCGGGCCTCGGCGAGGCGGTCGCGTTTCCAAGACTCGTTGTTGGGATCGAGTTTCTGGAGGAGATCGACGAGGCGGTGGAGCGCGCCCATGGGGAAGGCGCCGGAGCCGCAGGCGGGGTCGAGGATCTTGACCCGGCCGATGGCGGCGATGAGGGCGTCGCGGGTGTCGGGCTTGATTTCCTTGAGGGTTGCCTTGTTGGAGAAGAGGTCGTCGAGGGCGCCCTTGCAGCGGGGCACCTGGGTGGCGAGGTAGGACTTGAGGGCCTCGTCCACCATGTAGCTGACGATCTCGCGCGGGGTGTAGAAGGCGCCGAGGGCCTTGCGGGCGGTGGTGCGGGTGTCCTCGTTGTAGGAGGCGAGGAGGTTTTCGAAGACCTTGCCGAGGAGTTCGGGGTCAAGGGCGATTTCCTCCTCCAGCGGGGTGTTTTCCTCGATGGTGAATTTGTAGCGGGAGAGGATCTCGATGAGACCGCGGACACGGGCCTTCTTGGAGCGGGCGGTGCGCTTGTCCTCCTCGCCGTAGTCGCGGGAGAGATCGACGGTGCGCTCGGGGCCGAAGAAGAGGTCGTTGGGAAGGTGGCAGCCGAAGTCCTCACGGTCGGAGAAGCCGTCGAGGATGAAATTGTCTTTCTTCTTTCCGGACTTGTCGTCGAGGCAGTCGAAGAGGCCGCCGTTGAGGAAAGGAACGCGGTCGGCGAGCTTCAGCCACCGGTCAGAATCGCGAAATGAGTTCTCGTAGCGCCAGAGGTTGGTGACGCCGTAGTTCTGATCGTAGCGCTGGCCGTCCCTCTTCTTCTCGCGAAAGCCGCGCTGCTCCGCCGGCATGTTCAGTGTGCCGAAAAAGAGATTCTGGAGGATTGCGCGGTAATAGACCGGAGAAGAGTCGGGTTTCTTCGGATCGCGGGAAGGCGTGAAGTCCTTGATCAGTGCCTTGAGCCGGTGATCTCGGAACAGGTCTGTCGGGATCAGTCGTTTCTCGACGAGAAACCAGCAGAAGATGACGCGCGTGAGCAGGCGGATGAGAAAGAGGGATTTCTCCTGCTCCGTGTCGCAGTGCTGTGGGAGGCGGATCGTGCCGTCGTCGACTTGATGGTGCGCCCAGAAATACCAGTCGGCGATTTCGCGGTAGAAATTGTTGGAGAGGGCGTAGGCGCCGAGGCGATCCTGCCACGCCTTGTGGAGGGAGACAAAGTTGGCGACCGTGAAGTCAGCGACCAGTTGCGGGAGAGCGAAGTCGTGAAGAATCTCGACGTGGGCGCGGATCGGGT
>JAUXOH010000099.1 GCA_030682505.1 Candidatus Didemnitutus sp.
TGCGTTCACAAAGGCTCCGGCCTCGCGGGGATCGGTGCGCAGCAAGGCCTGCAGCGCGGCGGTCACGGTCCGTTCGTAGGCGGCGCCGCTGAGCGTGTGCCGGGCAAGGTCGATCGCCCGCAGCGGGTCTTGCTGCGCCACGGTGGCGAGCACGGCTTCCATCGCGGGTGCCAGATCGGTACCCCCGAGTTGCTGGGCCCAGGCGAGGGCCGCCACCACATCGGTCGCCGCCCACCCATCGGCCAGCGCACGCAAGGCATGGTTGCGACTGTCACCCGAAGGAACAAAGTCGAGCTTTCGGGCGGCGGCCGCGGGATCAGCTGCGGCAAGTTGGGCAAAAAGAGAACTGTAGATGGCGCGTTGTTCGCGGGTGGAGACGAGTTCGCCCGCGAGGGCGAGGGTGCGGTCGGGGTCGGTGCGACCCAGCGCACCGAGCACCATGAGCAGGCCCTGGGTGTGCTCCGCACTGGGGGCCAGGTTCCGGACATAAACCAGGGCTGCCTCCGGGTCTTGCGCGATCCACGCCTCGAGGCGGCGTCCAAATTCAAGGGCCCGCTGCCGGGGATCGCGCAACTTGCCTGCCGCCTCCAGCGCCACCCGCGGATCGCCGGCATCCTCGAGCACGCTCTCGGCCCGGCTCGCGGCCGTCGGTGTCGCGTCGCGCGGAACCGCGGGTGCTGACGGCGCCGTCGCGGTGGTGGGCGAACTCTTCGCGGGGTCCGCGATGCGCGAACGGAAGAACCAACCCGCGAGCAAACCAAGGGCGAGCAGGACGGCAAAGACGACAAACCGGCGTTGAGTGGAAGGACTCATGGGAAGGATTTCAGGAGCGTAAATTGTTCAAGCCGTCGCGACTGGTGCGACGACCCTTGGAGCATGCGAGCGCCCCGGTCGAAACCGGGGCGCAGCAAGCATATCCGGGCGCATAGCAGGCGCCAGCAAGTTGACAGGGTCTGATTACTGCAGGATGTCGTGCAACAAGCCGTCGCCATTGATCTTGAGGCGATCAGCGATCACGCCGCCGTTCAACGTGCTGTTGCCGTTGATCGTCACCTCGCCCGAGGGAGCGATGACGAACCCGTCGAGCGTGACGTTGCCGTTGAGCGTCAAGCCGCCGGAGGCGATGCGCAGGGTCAGCCATGACGGATGGCCCGAGGCCCCCGCGCTGCTGTTGAGCACCACTTCCTTGGCGAGCGTGATGATGACGGGGCCGACGACCTGCAGCTTGCTGTTTCCATTGAGCGTGAGCCCCTGGAGGTTGTAGATCACCGGGTCGGTGCCACCGGCCACGCCGAAGGTGAAGGTGCCATTGCTGTTGGCGGTGAACTTGCCGTAGGTGCCGGGGGGCACCGCGACGGCGCCGACATTGCCGTTGAGCGTGAGATCACGCAGCGTGGCGAAATCGCCCGGGCTCTGGCCGGCCCTGTTCAGCGAGACCACGCGCGTGCCCGCAGGTGCCGGCGGCGCGGCGACCACTGGCATCGCAATCGCGTTCGTGCGACGCACGACGTGGCTCACGAGCGCATTGCCGTTGAGCGTGACCGTGTAATTCGACGGCGAGACGCTGCCCGTGCCGTCGATCGTGCCGCCGTAGGTCGGCTTGCCGTTCAACTTGATCGTGGGCGTGCCGGGCACTAGCAAGCTGCCGGAAATGAAGGCCGATCCGTTCAAGGTCACGTCGCCGGGCAACAGGACCTGCACAGAGCCTTCAACGCTGCCATTCAAACTCGGGGCGTTCCGCACAAGCGCCGTCACGGTGATCGTCATCGTGTCGCTGAGCGAGCCGGTGTAGTTCGGATCGGTAACCGTCACGACCACCGCGTAGTCATTCGGGTTGGTCGGCGCGGTCGGGCTGCCGTTGTAGGTCACGCTGACCGTCAGGTTGGCGGGCACGGTGGTCACGGTCACCGAGCGGGGCGTGCCGTTGTAAGCCTGCACCAAGCCGCCAAGGGTGATCGTGGCCGGGGCCGCACTGATGACGAGTGTGCCGGAGCCCGAGCCCGTGTAGTTGGCATCCGTGACAGTCGAAGCCACCGCATAGCTGCCGGCATTGATCGGCGTGCTGGCGGAGCCATTGTAGGTGGTAACCACCGCGAGGCCCGCCGGTGCGGTCGTGACAGTTGCAGTCTTGGCCGTGCCATCGTAGGTCTGGGCCAGATTGCTGAGCGTCACGGTCGCCGTCGCCTTCGCGATCGTCAGCGTGCCGAGGGCCGAACCCGTGTAGTCGGCATCGTCAATCGACGCCACCACCGTGTAGCTGCCGGCGTCAACCGGGGCGGCCGGGCCACCGTCGTAGGTGAACACGACCGTCAAGCCGAGCGGGTCGGTCGTGGCGGTGGCGGAGGCCGGTGAGCCGCTGTAGACAAAGCTCAGGTTGCCCAGCGTGACGCTGGCCACGGCCTTGTTGACCGTGAGGGCTGCTGCAGGGCTCGTCGCGCTGCCGGCGATGTTGGACACGACGCAGTCGTAGTTGCCCGCCGCGGCGGTGGTCACATCCGTAAGGACGAGTGTGGCGGTGGCGGCCGAAGCGTTCCCGGGGATCGCCGCGCCGTTCTTGCGCCACTGGAAGCTGAAGGGAGCGGTTCCGGTCACTGCGACGGAGAAGGTGGCATCGTCGCCCACCGTCACGGTCTGGTCAGCCGGGACAGAGACGAAGGCCGGGGGAACCGGGGGCAGTGCGAGCAGACCCGCGGTGAGCTTCAAGTCGTCGATGCGCCAGTTGGCCGTGTTGGTGCCGGGGCTGCCGGTGCCGTTGTGACCGTAGATGCGGAACGTGACTGCGGCGCCCGGGGCTCCCGTGGCTCCAGCGAAGGCCGGGGTATGCAAGCGCCAAGCGCTGTCGTTGAGGAAGGTGCCGGTCGCGATCGGGGCCGTGAATCCATCGGCGCTCGAGAAGATCGAGTAAGCCTGCGGGCCCGTGCTCGTGCTGCGCGACCCGAAGCTGAGACCGGTGGCAACAAATTGCCGTCCGGCATCAGGCGTGAAGGTGAATTCAAAATAGGCGGAACCGTTGGCCGCCTTGTTCAGCGCCCCGATGCGAGCGGCGGCGCCGGCGTTGAAGGTGCCGGAGACCCCGGTGTAGCCACTCGAGACGGAGACCGTGGTGATGAGGGTGGTCGTGCCGTTGTTGTTGCCCTGGATCAGGGTGCCGCCGGAGACGCCAACGGGAATTCCGCTGGTCGGGCTGGCGGTGGCGAAATCCCAGTAGATGGAACTCGCAGCCGCATCGGTCACGGCAAAGGCCACCGTATTGCTCGTCGCCGAACCTGCGGGGTTCGAGACGACCACGTCGTAGGAACCCGTGTCCGCATGGGTGACGCCCGTGAGGGTCAAGGTCGCCGTGTTGGCACCGGAAACCACCGCGTTGTTCGCCAGCGCGAGCCCGCCGCGACGCCATTGGTAGGTGAAGGGCGCCGTGCCAGAGGCCGCGACGGTGAAGGAAGCCTGGCCGCCGACGGCCGTGATCTGGCCGACCGGTTGCGTGGTGATGGCTGGAGGCGCGAGGTTGACCGTGAGGCTGGCCGCGTTGCTGACATTGCTGCCCGCGGCATTGGAGACCACGCAGGTGTAGCTGGCGGTGTCGGCCGTCGTCACGCTCGTCAGCGAGAGGCTGGCGGTGGACGCGGAGCTGTTGCCGCTGATCGGCGTGCCGTTCTTGCGCCATTGATAGAGCAACGGCGCGGTGCCGGTGGCCGTCACGTTGAAGGTGACGTTGGCGCCGACGAGGACGGTCTGGGAGACCGGCTGGTCGGTGATCACCGGGGGCGTGGGCGGCACAAAGGCCGCCGTGGTGAAGGAGAAGGTGGTGTTCGACGCGCCGGGGATCGTGCCGCTCGCGAGATCAAAAACCTGCGCGCCGAAGATCGTCACGGTGATGCTGTCATTGTAGGACAGAGTCGACGGCGTGGAGAGCGTGAAGGTGACGGGGACGACGGTCACCGAGGCGGCGTACGGGCCGTTGAGCGCGATGTTGATCGAGAACCACGAGCCGCCGACGCTGACCGCCTGATTCAACGTGACGCTAATCGGGGTCGTCACGGGTACGGCGACGGCGCCGTTGGCTGGCGTCGTGCTGACGACGACCGAAGCGCTGGGAGGAGGGAACACGGCATTGACCGTGAGCCGCAGGTCGTCGATGCGCCAGTTGGCGATGTTGGCACCGGGGCTGCCCGCGCCGCTGTGACCGTAGATGCGGATGGTGATCGCCTGGCCGGTGGCACCGGTGACGCTGGTGAAGGCCGGGGTGTTCATCCGCCAAACGCTGTCAACCGTGAGCGCTCCCGAGGCAATCGGGGCCGTGAAGCCATCGAGGCTCGAAAAGACCGTGTAAGCGGCCGGGCCCGTGCTGGTGCTGCGGGAGCCGAAGCTGAGACCGCTCGCGAGCAACCGTTTGCCGGGCGACGGCGCGAGGGTGAATTCAAAGTAGGCGGAGCCGCCGGCGGCCTTGTTCAACGCCCCGATCCGGGCTGCGGCGCCGGCATTGTTGGCGCCCGAGAACGTCGACGTCGGGGTGGAGGCCGATGTGGTGTTAATGAGCTGCGTCGTGCCGTTGTTGTTTCCTTGAGTAAGTTCGCCACCGGTGATGTCGGCGGTCAATCCGCTGCTCGGGAAGGCCGTCGGGGTCGCCGACGGGCCGAAGTCCCAATACACCGCACTCGGCGGCGCGGCGTTGACCGTGAGGGCGGCGGCGGCGCTGGTGGCCGAGCCGAGGGCGTTGGTCACCACGACATCGTAGCTGCCGGCATGGATCGCGGCGGCACCGGTGATGAGCAGCGAAGCCGTCGTCGTGCCGGAGAGCGCACCCCCGTCAGTGAGGGGCGTGCCGCCCTTGCGCCACTGGTAGCTGAGCGGAGTGGTGCCGCTGGCGGTCACGGTGAAGCTGACGTTCTCGCTCACCGTCACCGTCTTTGCCACCGGCTGGCCGGTGATCGTGGGGGCGGCGGCATTGATCGTCAGAAAGGCCGTGGCGCTGGTGGCCGAGCCGGAACTGTTCGTCACCACGACATCATAGCTGGCGGCATCCGCCGCCTGGACGTTGCCCAGGCTGAGGGTCGGCAACGTGGCCGAGGGGATCGCCACGCCACCCTTGCGCCATTGATAGGTCAGGGTCGGCGAACCGGTGACAGTGACCGCGAAGGTGACATTCACGCCGGCATTGACCGTCTGCGAAGCGGGCGAGGCGACGATCACCGGGGGCAGCCCGAGGACAACCAGCGAGGCCGCGTTGCTCGTGGCCGAACCCACACCGTTGGTGACTTCGACATAGTAGGAACCGACGTCGGCCGCCTGCACGTTGGTCAGGCTCAGGGTCGCGCTGTTCGCGCCGGGAAGGTCGACATCGTCGTGCAACCATTGGTAGCTGAGCGGGGCGTCGCCGACCGCCGTGACCGAGAAAGTGGCGCTGCCACCCACCACGGTGGTCTGCGTGTTGGGTTGGGTCGTGATCGTCGGGGCGCCGGTGGGAACCTGGCCGTCAACCATCGAACGGAACGCGCTGGCGATTGAGCCCGGGAGGGCGGTGAAGAAGTTGAAGCCGGTGTCGGACTGGATCTGCGCCGGCGAGGTCACGAAGTTTTCCCACGGCGTGCTGCGCACCCCGGAGATGTTGGGAACCTTGATCGTGATCACGCGGATGGCGGAGGACCCGGCCGCGACGATGCGGTCGACTGCGGAGCCGGCGCCGAGCGGCACCACCACGACGATTTTCCATGTGTAACCCGGGATGGCCACGCCGCTGGCAATGGTCGAACCGCCAAAGCCGCTCGTGCCGCTGATGATCAGGAGCTCATTGCCCTGCGCCGCCACATTGCGGCAGTAGGTTTCAAAGCTCGCCCACACGCCCTGGTTGTTGTCGGGGGTCTGGGGCACCATGTTCGACATGAAAAACGTGACGTCGTTGTCGGCCCGCGAGATCGTGCGGTCGGCCGAGGGGCACATGTGGCCGCGATCGTAGCCCGAGCCGCTGTAGTCGGTCGTCTGCACCTGGTAGAAGTTCGCCGGCAGCGAGGTGTCGACGAAGAAGCTCGGCGAGCGGCCGCTGCCGCCGACGTCGTTCGAGGTCAGATTCCAGCTGACCCAGTTGGGCTGCCGGTTGTTGTCGCTGTAATCCAACGAAAACTGCGCGCGTTCGCTCAGGTAGTTCGTGTGGTTGTTGGCGTCGATCGCCGCGTTGCTGGGGTTGCCGAGCTGCATTTGCAGGCCGAGGCCGATCGTGGCGTGCACGGCGACGGCACTGAGGGCAGCAAACAGGACACTGAGTAACAGTCTGGACAATTTCATCGAATCTGGGGTGGGTGTGCGATACCGGTTGAGGAAACGTCTGGGCAACCAAGCTCAAGCAACCGCGAACCAAGATTCGCCGGAGAAAGAGCAATTGAGGATTGGTGCGCAGTCCGAGACTTTCTCGAACCGGAGGCAGCAGGGGTTGGCCATGGGTGAGGTGACGGACTTGGGATAAGAAGGAGTCCGTGATACTACGCAATCCGTAACTTCTGGGCGCGCAGAAAGGACGGCAAGACGAGCTGTTCCCCTGCCCTGACGATTGAAAAATGAGGAAATCAACCGGAGTCGCACGTTACTGACGCAGGATCGACCACCGGAGGCAAACAGCCCAGCTATCCCGGGTCGAAACGTCGGTTAATTGCCAATGCCACCGCCCAGAACTCAGTTGCCCAACCCCACCGTTGCCGTCCACCGTCCGCGCATGGCTTCGTCATGTGACCTCCTCGCCCCCCTCGACACCTTTGAGCGCCGCCACACCGGTTCCCCCGCCGCTGCGGTCGCCGAAATGCTGCGCACGATCGGCTATGAGTCCGTCGACGCCCTCACCGCCGCCGCCGTGCCCGCGAAAATCCGGCTGAAACGCCCGC
>JAUXOH010000101.1 GCA_030682505.1 Candidatus Didemnitutus sp.
GCGCCGCTTCGCGCTCGATGCGGCGATCATCTTCTCGGACATCCTCGTCATCCCCGAGGCGATGGGTCAGGGCTACAAATTCCGCGAGGAAGGCGGCATCGGCATGGAGTTCCGGCTCGAAACCCGCGCCCAGCTCGACCGCCTCGACGCCACGGGCGTCGCCGAACGGCTCGACTACGTCGGCCAAGCCCTGCAGCGCGTGAAGGCCGAATTGAAGGGCGAAAAGGCCTTGCTCGGCTTCGGCGGCTCACCGTGGACCCTGGCCACCTACATGGTCGAGGGCGGCAGCTCCGATGATTTTTCCCGCATCAAGGAACTCTTCTTCACCGACCGTCCTTTCTTCGAGGCGTTGATGGAGAAGCTCACCGCGGCGCTCATCGAGTATTTCAAGATGCAGATCCGCGCCGGGGCCGACGCGATCCAGCTGTTCGACTCCTGGGGTGGCATCATTGCCGGGCAGGACTACGAGGCCGCCTCGCTGCGCTGGATGCGCGAGATCATCGCGGCCCTGCCGAAGGATTTCCCGGTCATTCTCTATGCCAAGGGTGCGCCTCTCCAACTCACCGACATGGCCTTCAGCGGCGCGGCCGTGCTCGGCGTCGATTGGACCGTTGATCTCGGCGTCGTGCGCCGCCTGCTGCCCGCCAACATCGCCGTGCAGGGCAACCTCGACCCCGTGCTGATGAACACCACGCCGGAAATCGTGCGGCGCGAAGCCACGCGCCTGCTCGAGACCATGCGCGGTTCCCCGGGGCATATCTTCAATCTCGGTCACGGCATCACTCCGGCCGCCAAAGTGGAGTGCATGGAAACCCTCGTGTCGACCGTGACGAACTGGCGTTGAACCCTTTTTCCATGAACACCTCGGGCCAGAAATCAGTCGCCATCATTGGAGCAGGCATCACCGGAATGACCGCCGCCTACCGGCTGCACGAACGCGGATTTCGCGTCAAAGTCTTCGAGCGAAATTCCGAGCCGGGCGGAGCCATTCGCACCCACCACGAGGACGGATGGCTGATCGAGGCCGGTCCGAACTCCGTGCAGTTCGGCGAACCCGAACTCAAGCAACTCGTCACCGATCTGGGACTCGACGCCGATCTGCAGATCGCCAATCCCCTCGCCAAGAAACGTTTCATTGTGCGCGGGGGCAAATTCGTGCCGGTGCCGATGGGACCCGGGCAGTTCTTCCAGACCAATCTGTTCAGCGCCCGCACGAAGCTGGCCCTGTTCACGGAACTGTTCACGCGACCGCGCGTGCGCAACACCGACGTCAGCCTCGCCGAAATGGTGCGTTCCCACTACACGCAGGAACTCGTCGATTATGCCGTGAATCCGCTGATCGCCGGCATCTATGCGGGCGACCCGACGAAGCTTTCCGTCAAGCATGCCTTCCCGAGCTTGTGGGAGGCCGAGCGCGCCAAGGGTTCGCTCGCCCGCGGCATGATGGCGGCCGCCAAGGCCAGGAAAGCCCGCGGCGAAAGCTCCGGCCCCGCCCCGATCGTCTCGTTCCGCCGCGGCCTGCAGCAACTCATCAACACCATCGGGCGCAAATTGCCCGCCGGGTCCCTCGAACTGAATTCCACCGTCGAAACGCTCATCCCGGGCCAGCCGCACCAACTCATCTGGTCACGGGGCACCGACAAGCGCACGAGCGAGTTCGATTTTGTCGTGCTCGCCCTGCCGGCCCCGGCCTTGGCGCAACTCACCTTTGGCACCCTCGGCGAACGGCCGCTCGCCTCCCTCGACAGCATTGTGCACCCGCCGGTCACTTCGCTCTTCCTCGGCTACAAACGCGAGCAGGTGGCGCATGCCCTCGATGGCTTCGGCGGACTCGTGCCCGAGAAGGAACGGCGGGATGTGCTCGGCATTCTTTTTTCGTCGACGCTCTTCCCCGGCCGCGCTCCCGAGGGGCACGTGGCCCTGACGATTTTTGCCGGGGGCATGCGCCAGCCCGAGCACGCCCGGTTGAGCACGCCGCAGTTGCTCAGTCACATTGCCGACGACCTGCGCGACTTGGTGGGCGTCACCGGCGACCCCGTGTTCGTCAAACACACCGTTTGGCCGCGCGCGATTCCGCAATACCAGATCGGCTACGAGCGCCACTTCGAGAAAATGAAGCAGCTCGAGGCGGAGTATCCGGCGCTCTTCATCGGCGGACAGGCCCGCGACGGCATTTCGCTGCCCGATTGCTGCAAAAGCGGCGCCAAACTGGCCAAGCGCGTGGTGGAAGCAGCCGCGGGCCGCTGAATTCCCCGCACCGGAGGTCTTTTTCACCCTGCGGCGGGAAAACACCGGATTTTCCCCCGCTCGCAGGCCGCTGGATTTTTTTTGCCGGGCGGGCGGTTTTCCTCTCTGAAAAAGCCCGACTGAAAGTTTCGCTTTTTCTTCCTGTCTCGCCCCTTGACTCACCCTCGCGGTGGAGTAGCGTCCGGCGCTTTTCCACCGATGGCCCAAGAACTCAAAGACACTCTGCTGCTTCCGAAGACGGACTTCCCCATGCGGGCAAGTCTCGTGCAGCGTGAGCCGGCGCGGATTGCCCACTGGGAAAAACTCGGTCTCTACGACCTGATTCAGCAGCATCGGGCCTCGTGCCCGGCCTACGTGCTGCACGACGGCCCGCCGTTCACCAACGGCGACGTGCATATCGGCACGGCGTTGAACAAATCGCTCAAGGATTTCGTCAACCGCTACAAGTCGCTCCGCGGTTTCCGCACGCCCTATGTCCCGGGTTGGGACTGCCACGGCCTGCCGATTGAGCAAAAGGTTTCCCGTGAGATTCAGGAAAAGAAGCTGACCCTCACCACCGGTGAGCTGCGCGGCCGGTGCGACGAGTTCGCCGAAAGCTGGATTGTGAAGCAGACCGCGCAGTTCAAGCGCATCGGCGTCCTCGCGGACTGGAAGAACGAATACAAGACGAAGGCCCCCGCGTTCGAGGCCGACGTGTTGCGCACGTTTGCGGCGTTTGTGGAGCAAGGTCTTGTTTACCGCAGCAAGAAGCCGGTTTATTGGTCCATCCCCTTCGAAACCGCGCTCGCCGAGGCCGAGATCGAATACAAGGACCACGTCTCGCCGTCGATCTGGGTGAAATTCCCCGTGCCCGCGGCCGAGGCGGCCAAGTTCGGCCTGCCCGCGGACAAACCCCTCTTCGTCGTCATCTGGACGACCACGCCGTGGACGATTCCGGCCAACCTGGCGATCGCGGTGCATCCGGAGGTCGACTACGTCGTCGCCGACCTCGGCGCGGAACGCATCATTGTCGCCGAGGCCTTGCTCGGCGCCGTTGCCACCGCCGCCAAGCTTGAGACGCAGCCCGCGACCGTGCTGACGGTCAAAGGCGCCGCGCTGGAAAATCTCGCTCCGCGCCACCCGTTCATTGATCGCGCGTCGCCGGTCGTGCTGGCCGATTACGTCACCACCGAGAGCGGCACGGGTTGCGTGCACACGGCTCCCGGCCACGGCAGCGAGGATTATCTCACCGGGCTCAAATACAAACTCGAGATCTACTGCCCCGTCGGTGACGACGGTCGCTACCTTGACGACGGCCGTGTGCCACCCGAACTCGTCGGTCTCACCGTGCTCGAAAGCGTCGAGGATCTCGCCGCGAAGAAGACCTGCCCGGCCAACATCGGCGTGCTGAAACTTCTGGCGGCCGCGGGCCACCTGCTGGCCAAGCAGCGCTACGAACATCAATACCCGCATTGCTGGCGCTCGAAGACCCCGATCGTTTTCCGCGCGGTCGACCAGTGGTTTGTTTCGCTCGATCATGCCGGCCATCGCCAGCTCGCTCTGCGGGAGATCGAGACCATCGCGCAGGCGCAGGGTTGGATTCCCGCCTGGGGCGAGGCCCGCATCCGCAGCGCGGTCGAGGGCCGTCCCGATTGGTGCATCAGCCGCCAACGCTCGTGGGGCGTGCCGATCATCGCTTTCTACGGTGCGGACAAGAAGGCCTACATCGATGCCGGAGTCATCCGCGCGGTGGCCGACAAGATCGCCACGCTCGGCACCAACTTCTGGTATGATGAACCGGCCGCAAAGATCCTCGACGGCATCGCCCTTCCCGCCGGTTGGCCGGCGGCCGGCGAACTGACCGGCGGCCGCGACACGCTCGACGTGTGGATCGACTCCGGTTCCACCCACGCGGCCGTGTTGAAACGTGGTCAGGGCGGCACGCACTGGCCCGCCGACCTCTACCTCGAGGGGAGCGACCAGCACCGCGGCTGGTTCCAATCGTCGCTCTGGTGCGGCGTGATTGCCTTCGGCGGCGCGCCCTACAAGGCCGTCCTCACGCACGGCTTCATCGTCGACAAGAACCGCCAGAAGATCTCCAAGAGCTCGACCTACCAGAAGCCCCAGACCGCCGAAGCCTACATCAAGGACCACGGCGCCGACGTCATCCGGCTTTGGATCGCCTCGCAGGATTTTCGCGACGACATCCCCGTCGACGAGGAGATCCTGAAGAACGTGGGCGAGGCCTACCGGCTCTTCCGCAACAGCCTCCGCTTCCAGCTCTCGAATCTTTTTGATTTCGACGCCGCGCAGCATGCCCTGCCGGTGAGCGCGATGGATCCGCTGGATCGCTGGGCGTTGCACCAGACGGCGCAACTGCTCGCGGAATGCACCAAGGCCTACGACGCGTTTGAATTCCACCGCGTCTACCAACTCTGCAACCAGTTCTGCGCGGTCACCTTGTCGGCCACCTACCACGACGTGGTGAAGGACCGCCTCTACACGCTCGGCACCGCCCACCCGCTCCGCCGCTCGTCGCAGACCGCGCTCCATCACATCTTCCGCACGCTCGTGCGCATCCTCGCACCCGTCCTCACCTTCACGACCGACGAGGCGTGGAGCTACGCGACGACAGGACAGGAATTTTCCAACGACTCGATCCATCTGCAGGACTGGCCGGTGGCGCCCGCCGACTGGACCGATCCCACCCTCGACGGCGAGTTCGCCGCGCTGCTGAAACTTCGCGCCAAAGTCACCGAAAGCCTCGAGCCGCTGCGCCAGGCCGGCACCATCGGCAAGTCACTCGACGCCGTGCTCGTTTTCACCGGGGCTCCCGACGAGTCCTTGGCCGTCCTCAAGAAACACGAGGCGTTTCTCCCCGAGTTCTTCATCGTGTCCCACGTGAAGCTGGAAGCTGCCGCCGGTATCTCTCTCACCATCAATGCCTCGCACGCGCGGGAAGCCGGCTTTGTCCGTTGCCCCCGTTGCTGGCGCTGGGTTCCCGCTCTCAACCAAACCACGCACGGGGAGATTTGCCCTCGTTGCACCGAAGCCCTTAACTCCTGACCCAATTCATTATGGCCCCGTCGAAAAAATCCCCCGCCAAGAAGCCCGCGAAGAAAACCGCGCCCGCGAAGAAGCCTGCGGCGGCGAAAAAACCTGCGCCCGCGAAAAAGGCCAAGCCCGCCAAGCAGGCGGTCGCGGTGAAGAAGGCTCCCGCCAAAGCCCCGGCGCCGGCGAAGCACGTCGCCCCCGCGGCGGCCAAGAAAGCCGTCGCGCCAAAGCCCGCTAAAGCTGCGGCCAGCGCGGCCGATGTGAAGCGCATGCTGCTTGACCGCAAATCCTCGGGCCCGGCCAAGTCCATCG
>JAUXOH010000105.1 GCA_030682505.1 Candidatus Didemnitutus sp.
GAATGTCGCTCATGTGGCGCGAGTTTGCTACCATGGCCGGGTCGGCGTGCCGCGCGAACTCGACCAGTCCCATCCGGCCTATGAACAGGCGCGCACGGCGCTGGCCGAGACCATGGCACGCCGCCGGTGGCAGGCGGCACCGTTCCTCCCCGCCCTCGGTCACCAACTCCGCCGGTGCTTTCACCAGCTGCGGTGGAGCCACGACCTGCTCGCCCGCCTCCCCGTCACGATTGTCATCCCGACGCGCGACCGCCTGCACCTATTGCAGGAATGCGTCGAGCTGCTTGAGGAAACGGTCGACTGGCGTCATGTGAAATTGGTGATCGTGGACGATCACTCACGCGACACCGACGCGTTGCGCTACCTCGAGCGCATTCAGCAGCGGAGCGACCTGCAGTGCACGGTCGTCCGCCTCACCGACCCGCATGCTCCGTTCAACTACTCCCGTCTGGTCAACGCCGCGCTTCCGCACGTCGAAACGCCGCTCGTGCTGCACTTGAACAACGACGTCAATGCCATCGAAACCGGTTGGCTCGAGGAGATGGTCGGCTGGTTCACCGAGGCGGACGTCGGCATCGTCGGGGCGAAGTTGGTTTACGCCGATCGGACCCTCAATCACACGGGCATTGTCATCGGCCCGCATGGCGGCCTCGCGGATACGCCTTGGACACGGCAGGCCGAGCACGCGGTACCGCCAAATTGGCACGCAGCGGCACGCGAAGTCTCCGCCGTCACCGGCGCATGCCTCCTCACGCGGACTGAGCTCTACCGTGAGCTCGCCGGCTTCGACGAGAAGGACTTCGGCGTCGCCTACAACGACGTCGACTACTGCTTGCGCGTCCGAGGCAGGGGCTGGCGCGTGATTTACACTCCCCAAGCCCGGCTGATGCACTGGGGTAGCGCGACCCGCGGGGTGACCTTTGACGAGGCCGAGCACATTGCGTGGCTCCGCCGTTATCCCTCGTATCGCGATCCCTTTTTCAGCCGGCATTGGCGCCTCGAGGGGACGCAGGTGGTCTGCCGCGCCACTTCGGGGGCCCGCCCGGACCGCGCCGGTCACCTGCGCGTGCTGCTGATCACCCACAATCTCAACCTTGAAGGCGCGCCGCTCTTCCTGCTCGAGTATGCCACGCATCTCGCGCAAAGTGGTGCCTTCAGCTTGGAAGTGATCTCCGCCAAGGAAGGACCTCTCCGCCACAGCTTTGAAGCCCTCGGGGCCCATCTCACTCTCGTCGACCCGGCCCTGCTGTTCCGCGCGCGCGAAGATTCCGAATTTGAGCAGCAGCTCGACGTGTTGTCCGGAGCGGTTGACTGGGCCCGGACCGATCTCGTCGTCTGCAACACGTTGCTCTGCTTCTGGGGCGTGCTGCTCGCGCGCCGGGCCGGCAAGTCGTCTCTCTTCTACATCCATGAAAGCACGTCGGTCTTTCGGTGTTTTGAAGACAAACTCGCCCTGCCGCTCCATCGGCACGTGCATCAGGCGCTGGGAGGCGCGACCCGCACCCTTTTTCTTTGCGCCGCCACGCGCGCCTACTACGCCGATGACGACCGCGGCAACTTCCGGATCGTGCCCAGTTGGATTCAGCTCGAGACGATCGAGGCGTTCCGCGCCGCCCACTCCAAACCGGCGATGCGGCGGAAACACGGCTTCACCGACGACGAGATCGTGATCGCCAACATCGGCACGGTTTGCGAGCGCAAGGGCCAGCACATCTTCATTCGCGCGGTGGCCCGATTCCGCCGCCAACTTCAACCTGGGGCAACCCCGGTGCGTTTCGTGCTCGTGGGGGCGAGAGAGGGTATCTACCTCGACTTGCTGCGGCGCGACATGGCGCGCCTCGGCGTGAGCGACATTCTCCTCGTGCCGGAAACCCGCGACGTCTTCGACTTCTTCGTCGCGGCCGACCTGTTCGTGTGCTCGAGTTATGAAGAGTCGTTCCCCCGTGTCGTCATGGAAGCAATGGCCTTCCGCACCCCGGTTGTTTCGACCGACGTCCATGGCATCCCGGAACTGATCGGCCAACGGCAGGACGGCTATCTGGTTGGCCCCGGTGACGCGGAAGGGATGGCGCGCATGATGCAGGTTTGTCTGGCGAAGGAGCGCAGCGGCAAGTCGCTTGCCCCGACCGCCTATTCGAAAATCCTGCGCCGGCATGACGCCGCCACAGTGCTGCCCTGGCACGCCGACCTGGCGCGCGAAGCCTGGCTCGAAGGTGAGTAGACTCCGATCAGGTGCGTGCCTTGGATTTGCCCTGCTGTTGCTGACCAGCGCTTGGTTGCTCCGCTCGCCCGGGCTGGAGAAAAAATTTTGGAACGTCGACGAAGCCGTCACCTTCACCATGGCCCAGCAGATTCTGGCCGGGGACGTTCCGTACCGAGACGCCGTGGACCAACGCAATCCGCTCGCTCCCTATGCGCAGGCCCTCGTCTTCTCTTTGGCTGGTGACTGGAATTTTCATGCCCAACACACCGCGATCGCCCTGCTGCTCGGTCTCACCGCCGTCTTGCTGTGGCTGATGGCCCGTCGCTGGGGTGACGGAGCCACGGGAGTGGCGGCGGCACTTTGGTTCACTTTGCTCAGCTTCATGCTGCCGACGGTGCGCGACGCCATGCCGGCGCATACGGCTTGGTATCTGGTCTTCTTCTCCACCCTGGGTTTCTGGGCGCTCGCTGCGGCCTGGACTTCGGGTGGCACGGGATGGGCCGTCCTTAGCGGTGCGGCCTTCGGATTGTCTCTCCTGTCCAAGCAACCCGGGGTGCTCGATTTCGGGGTGGCGCTGGTGCTGGTGGCGCTCGGAACTTGGTTTCGCCCGACAGACCGCGCAAAATTGCGCCGCCTGCTGCTTGCACTGCTCGGAGGATTTTCAGCTCCGGTGTTCGTCACGGTGGCCTATTTTGGGTTCCAAGGAGCATGGCCCGACTTGGTCTACTACGCATGGACCTACAACAACACCCTCTACGTTCCCGAGGTGCCGCTGTTGGAACGATGGCAGACCATCCAAGTGCCGTTCATTCTGGCCTGGGGATACCATCCTCTCGCCGTGGTCTTTGGGACGGTCGCTGGTGTCGCGCTGCTGAGGCGGGTCCTGACGCAGGCTGTTCGTCAACCGAAGCAGTTCGATCTGCCGGGCTGGTTGATTCTCGGCTGGTGTGCCGCAGGCCTGATCTCGACCACCCTGAGCGGACGCGGGTTCTCCCATTACTCGATACAATTGATTCCGGGGCTCAGCCTCGCTTGCGGTTGGGTCACCGCGGGCCTCTTGGAAATGGGCTGGCGCTGGGCGGGTTCGAGCAAGATCCGGCGGGGTTTGCTGCTCATGGCCGCAATCGCCGGAGTCGGTTGGCTGCTCCAGCCTCTACCGGAGCGACTGCGCTCTTTGGACCTGCCCGACCCTGGAAGTGACGTCGTCACGCAACTTGTCCGTCGGCACACGGGAACAAATGATCGGATTTTCGTTTGGGGCTACACGCCAGAGATCTACACGCTCAGCGAAAGATTGCCGGCCACCCGCTTTCTCTACTGCACGTTTCTGACGGGCCTCATTCCTTGGACCAATCTCGATCCCTTGAGAAATACGGACTATGCCGTCGTGCCGGGAGCGTGGGATGATTTTCTCGCCGATTGGAAGAAGCATCCCCCCCTGCTGGTGGCCGACGGGCGCACGCAGCGGGGCTTCCTCAAGTATCCACTGGAAAAACAGCCCCTGCTCTGGCCATTGATTGAGCGCGACTACGCCGAGATCGAAATCCCGATGGCGGAATCGGTCGGTTTCTGGCTGTTCCGGAAATTGGAGCGCGTTGAGCCCAGAGCGTTGCCCGACAACTTGGAACCCAGTGACAAAGTACAGCTCCACGTGAGGGCAACCTCAACTGGCCAGACCGCTCGCGTCCGGGTGGAGGCGCCGGCGGAAACGCGGTGGCTCGACCTCTATCTCGACGGCGCTCTCTATCGGCGGCTCGCTTGGCCGGCGGACGGGTCGGTGGCGGCCGCCTTCTTTATCTTGGCGGCCGACCGGCCGGGTTCAATCCACCGGGTGCAAGCGATCGCCGTGACCTCGGAAACCAGCATCGCCAGCTTGGAGGCAGCACTGACGGCAATGGCACTTGCTCCTATCACCGGTGGTCCACCGCTCGTTTTCAATGGACAGAACCTGTCCGCACTCGAGTCGAGCACCATCACGGGTAAACCAATCCGGCAGAAGGCGGAGGCTCCCGAACATTGGGATGCCCATGCCCCGTCGCGACTGGTCTATCCTTGGTTGCCGGGCATGAACTCCCTGGCTTTTTCCTTTGGGATCGAGCAACTCGCCCTCGCGAGGGAGCCGCCCAACGGAACCGACGGCGTCGAAGTGGTGGTGCAGGTTGAGGATCAATCCGGCCAGATCATCCAAGTTTACCGGCACTATCTCGACTGGGAACTCGCTCGGAGGGCCCAAGGACGCGTCGTGGACTCCACCCCGCTTCCCCCGGGCGGCCCGGGAAAAATCATTCTGCAAATGACCCCGGGGCCGCGGTCCGATCCCGCCTTCGACTGGAGCTATTGGCTGTGGGTGCGTGCCGATCCTTCGCCGCTTGCGCTCATGACCAGGAGCGGCGCACGTTATCCGGCACGACTGGAATCCGGCGGAAAATTACGGCAAACGGAATTCAACGGCCGCCTCGTCACCGTGATGAGCGCACCGACCCTGATCGAGTTTGCCGTCACTCCCGAGCTCAGTGAATTTTCCGGCGGCTTCGGACTCCTCGATACAGCTTGGCTCGGGAAAGAGAAGACCGGTCCCGTGAATTTCGCCATCACTCTCGTGAAACCTGACGGAACCGAGGTCTCAATATTGAAGCGGCAACTCGATCCGGTCCGCCGCGCCGAAGACCGCGGCTTCCGGGCCTTTCACCTTTCCCTCCCCCAGCCGCTCGTCGGCCG
>JAUXOH010000136.1 GCA_030682505.1 Candidatus Didemnitutus sp.
CCGGGCGGCAGGTTTTCCACGTGCTTGCCATGGAAGCGCACGTTCTCGACGGCGCGCACAATCTTCTCGCGGGCGTGGGCGAGCAGGTAGGCGCGCGCCTCTTCGAAGCTGTCAAAGCTCGGACCAGCCGGAACCTCGGCCCCGGGGGCGGCACCTTCCATCGCCGCCGGTGTGACGTCCGCAGGGGGAGTGGCGTCCGTCGCGGGAGCCTCCGCGGCATCAGGCGCTTCGACCGTTGCTTCCGGCGCGGCCGCGGCCGGCGCGGGCGCCTTGTCGGCCGCGGTCTTCCAGGTGTAGCGCGTCGTCTTCTTCATCTTCTCGAGCCACGCCTGCACGACCTCGGGTTCGCGCGCGGAAACAATGCTGTCGCGGAACCGCTCGAACGACATCCGACCCAGCTTGGTCGCGTGATGCTGCTGGATGGTCTGTTGATACTTGTGATAATTCGGTGGCCCGAGCAGCTCGCCCGTCACGCCGCACTTGTTGATGATCGGGAAATTGCCCTTGGGCGGGTCGATCTCCACTTCCTGCGTCTCGAAGAAATTCGCGAGGTTGTTCTTCAACACGTGCTGGATGGCGTCTTCTTCGGTGTCGAAGGGCAGGTGATCCGGGAACGACATGAACAGCGGGTTCGCCTTGCCGGATTTCTCGCCCTCGCCCTGGCCTTCGCCCGCCTCGGATCTCTCCGCCGCCTTGCGTTGGAGGACGATCACGAAGCGATCGTTTTTCTCCAGGACAGCCTTGGTGATCTCAAAGAGTTGAAAGGTGCGGCACGAAGCGCGGATGGCCTTCACCATCGCGGCAAAGCCGACATCCTCGGGATAACACGTCGCCGTGAAATACGGGCTGATATACGGACCCCGCTCCATGGGAGCACCGCGTTCGCCACCGCCGCGAAACTCCCGGCGCTGACCGCCGCGATAGCCTTCGCCCTGGGGTGGGTGCTCGCCCTGGCCGCGCTCGCCAAAGGGCGCGCGTTGGCCCTGCGGAGCGGCACCTTCCTGGCCCGGACCACCCGCGGGCTTGCGAAAGCCGCGCCGATCCCGCGAAGGAGCGCCGCGATTGCCTTCATCGCGACGGTCGCCACGATCAAAGTCGCGTTCGCGTCGTCCACCGGGACTGACGGGTTTGACGGCGGTCCATTGGGTGCCGAAGGTGAAATCTTGCAACTGAGTCAGGTCGATTTTGTTCAGACCTTGGTCGTTGCTCTCGTTGGCGGGCTTGGGATCGTCCATGAATGGGCGTAAACGGGTGTGGTTACCCGGTATTAACAGTTTAGGTGCTTGGTGTTCCGCGAGCTCAGGGGCGCAAGCGGGGAGGAGCGAGTTTCCCATGGTGAAAGTTCAACGCAAGCGCATTTCAGTGCTTTACAAGCCGCGTGCGATTTACCTAATTCGCCCTTCCTTCTTATCAAATGCTCAGGTGGTGGAATTGGTAGACACACACGTTTGAGGGGCGTGTGCCGAAAGGCGTGGGGGTTCGAGTCCCCCCCTGAGCACCATTTTCGGTTCGGTGCGCCGCGGGGCGCTCGCCTCGAGGGATCAGGATCGCGAAACGAGCCGCCGCGCTCCGGCGTGACACGGCCCGCGTTTGACCCGCGCCGGTTTTCGTAAATAGTTCGTGGGTCCATGCCTCCCAACGCCATCGCCCAAGCTTTGCTGAATTCCTATGCCCGCGACGGTGGCATCAATCACCTCGACGGACCCAACCTTCCCTCGCAGGACACGGTGGCCGAACTCGCCCGCGATTTGATGCACGTGCTGTTTCCCGGCTACTTCGAGGCCGTGGCGCTCAAGCAGGAGGACGTGCCGCCATGGCTGGAAGGAATTCTCACCAAGATCCAGACGCGACTGGGCACCGAGATCGAAAAATGCCTGAGCTTCGGCGGCGATGCCGATCCCGCGGCGAACGCGGCGCGCATCACGACCGCGACGCTCACGCAATTGATTGAAATCCGGCGCATCGTGCAGACCGATGTCACCGCCGCCTACACGGGCGATCCCGCCGCCCGCAGTTTCGAGGAGATCATCCTCGCCTACCCCTGCGTGCTCGTGGTCTCACTCCAGCGCATCGCCCACGTGCTCTACCAGCACGGCGTGCCCCTGTTGCCGCGCATGTTCACCGAGTTCGGTCACGAGCGCACCGGCATCGACATCCACCCCGGCGCGCAGATCGGCAGCCATTTCTTCATCGACCACGGAACCGGCGTCGTGATCGGCGAGACGGCCACGATCGGCAACCACGTGAAGATCTACCAAGGCGTGACCCTGGGCGCGAAATCCTTTGAGACCGACACCAAGGGCGAACCGATCAAGGGCATCAAGCGTCACCCGGACATCGAGGATCACGTGACGATCTACGCCCACGCGACCATTCTGGGCGGCACCACGCGCATCGGCGCGCATTCGGTGATCGGAGCCAACGTGTGGCTGCTCGAATCGATTCCCGCGCACAGCATCGCCTACTATCAGGACACGAATCTCATCGTGCGTCCGCGGCAGGCCAAGGAAGCCGCGCTCGCCGGTGCCGACGGCCTCGACTGGTCGATTTGAACGGCAAACGGGAACGAAAAAGGCGCCCCGCGAACGGGGCGCCGAAGATTGTTTGCACGGACCGGCCGCTGCGAACCCGTGCTCAGCTGGTGACTTCCTGCCGGGCTTTCTCCGCGAGCGGCGTCGAGAGGTAGCGTTCGCCAAAACTGCAGGCGACGGTGACGATGAGTTTGCCCGCCATCTCGGGCCGCCGGGCGAGTTGCAACGCCGCCCAGACATTTGCTCCCGTCGAAATGCCGCCGAGGATGCCCTCCTGCAGCGCCAACTGTCGCGCCGTCTCAAACGCATCGTCGTCCGCCACCGTGATGACTTCGTCGACGATGCTGCGATTGAGATTCTTCGGCACGAAGCCCGCGCCGATACCCTGGATCTTGTGCTTGCCGGGTTGCCCGCCGGAAATGACCGGGCTCGTGACCGGCTCGACCGCGACGGTCAAGAGGGTGCGGCGCGACTTAATCACTTCGGACACCCCGGTGATGGTGCCGCCGGTGCCAACGCCAGCAACGAATGCGTCGATCTTTCCTTCGGTCGCGGCCCAGATTTCCTCGGCGGTCGTCTGGCGATGCGCCTCGGGATTGGCCGGATTCTCAAATTGCTGCGGCATGAAGCCGCGGGTGCCGTGCGTGGCGACGATCTCCTGCGCCTTGGCGATCGCCCCTTTCATGCCCTCCGCTCCGGGCGTCAGCACGATTTCCGCCCCGAGCATCCGCAGCAGCACGCGCCGCTCGACCGACATCGTTTCCGGCATGGTCAAGATGAGCTTGTAACCGCGCTGCGCCGCAACGAACGCCAGCGCGATCCCCGTGTTGCCCGACGTCGGCTCCACAATCACGGTGTCAGCCTTGATCTTTCCGTCGCGCTCGCCCGCCTCGATCATCGCGCGGCCAATGCGA
>JAUXOH010000137.1 GCA_030682505.1 Candidatus Didemnitutus sp.
CCCCGGCAAACAGGAGAAACGTGGGGGAAACGAATGACACGTATTGCGTGTCATTGCCTGACGACCGGTGCGGTCAGGCGTGGGCGGCTTCGTTGACGGCGTCGTCCATTTCTTCGTTCGAATAGACGGATTGCACGTCCTCGCTGTCGTCGAGGGCCTCGTGCAACCGGACCAGCGTCTTGGCGAGGCTTACGTCCGTGACGGGCACCGTCACGGTGGGGATGTAGCTGATTTCGGCCGACTCGGCCGGAATGCCGGCGTCTTCGATGGCGTGGGCGACTTTGTCGAAAATATGGAGGTCGCACCGGAGCTCGTAGCCCTGCTCGGTGGTGATGATGTCGTCGGCCCCGGCGGAGATCGCGAGCTCCATCAATTTGTCTTCGCTGATCCTGTCCTTCGCGATGAGGAACTGCCCGGCGTGCAGGAACTGAAACATCACGGCCCCGGTCTGCGCAAGATTGCCACCCCAGCGCGTGAAGATGGAGCGCACCTCCTGCGCGGCGCGGGTCTTGTTGTCGGTCGAGACCTTCACGACGAACGCCACGCCGCCCGGTCCATAGCCTTCGTAACAGAGCTCATCGAAAACCACGCCCGGCAATTCGCCGGTGCCTTTCTTGATCGCGTGATCGAGATGGTCGGCGGGCATGTTGGCCTCGCGGGCCCGGAGGAGGATCGTGCGGAGTCGCGGGTTGGTGTCCGGACCGCCGCCGCCGGATTTCGCGGCGCTCGTGATTTCGCGAGCGAGGCGGGAGAACATTTTTCCCCGGCGCGCGTCGGTCACGGCCTTGGCTCGCTTCACCTTTGACCACTTGTTGTGTCCTGCCATGGAGACGAGAGGACAGCAAAGTCCGCGAGGTGGACAGAAAAAAGCCCGCCGGGTGGCGGGCGGAGGGTTATTTCTTTTTCTTCGGCGTGACGTTCTTCATCTTCGCCTTCGGGTCCGCCTCCAGGCGCTTTTCGAGTTCGGGTTCAGGGAGACGGTTGATGAACATCTGCTGGCCGATGGTGAAAAGGCCGTTGACCGTTGAATAGAGCGCGAGGGCGCAGGAGAAGTTGTAGCAGAACAGCGTGAAGATCCACGGCATGATCTTGAACATGGTGGCCTGCATGTTGTCGGTGGACGGCATGGGCGTGAGCCGCATTTGCACGATCATCGTGCCGCCCATGAGCAGCGGCATGATGTTCAGCGGGAAGCCCAAAATGCGGGCGATGGTGTCGGGGGCCGACAGATCGGACGCCCAGAGAAACGCGGCGAAGCGCAACTCGGAGGTGCTTTGCAACATGGAGAAGAAGCCGATGAAGAAGGGAATGGTGATGAGCACCGGGATGCAGCCGCCGAGCGGGTTGACCTTGTAGTCCTTGTAGAGGCGCATCATGGCCTCCTGTGCTTTTTGCGGGCTGTCTTTGTGCTTCGCGCGAATCTCGGTGAGCATCGGCGCGAGCTTGGCCATGCGCTTGGAGGAGCGCGACGCGGCGAGGGTGAACGGCACGAAGAAGATCTTCAGACACAGCGTGGTGATGACGATCGACCAGCCCCAACCCCACTTGAGGCTGTCGCCGCCGATCCAGCTGTGGACCTTGCTCATGATGGTGATGAGCAATTTGGCGAACCAGCCGAAGAAGCCGAACTGCATCGCCTTGTCCTCGTCGTGCTTGAAATTTTCGGTGTTGGAGAGGCGGGTGTACTCCTTCGGGCCGGCAAAGTAGGTGGCGCCCCACGTCGTCGATGAGTTGGCCGCCAGGGGCTTGACCTCGAAGTAAGCGATGCCACTGACGCCATAGGCGCGCTTGTCCTCAACCGGGGCCTGCGGATAAACCTTCACCCGCGCGATGCGCATGCCGGTGCCGGGTTCGTCGGGGGTGAGAATGGAGGCGAAGAATTGATTTTTCACCGAGGCCCACATGATGGCCGCCGGCCGGTCGATGAAGGGCAGATCGACTTTGGAACCGAAACCGAAACCGCTCAGGAAGCCGCCGCCTTCGAGCTTGCTGCGCTCGACATGTTCGAAGTCCTCGCCGTCCCAGTAACCGACATTGAGGTAGAGGCCGAAGTCTTCCGCGTTTACTGGGGCGGCGGTGCCGATGTTGATCGCACCGCGCGGGAGGGGCAACGGTTGGTTGGCCAGGTTGCGGAACGTGGTCTCGTGCCGGATCTGGTAGGGGTCGCCGTTGCCGTTGCCGAGCAGGGTGTACCGGCGCGTGATTTCCAGCTGCTCGTTGGCGCGGGCCCGATAGACCACCTCGGTCGAGGTGCGCGAAACGAGCTGGTAGCGGGCGTCTTGATCGGCGCCGGGGAAATCCACCAAGCTCAGGGCCGGGGCGGCGTGGAGGGCATTGAGCACGTAGGGCTTGTCGTCGCCCTTTACGGCGGCATGTTTCAGCAGCGCGATGCTGTCGATGGCACCGCCGGCGTTGGTGAACTTCACCGAGATGAACTCGTTGGCTACCGTGACAAATTCCGCCGGGGCGGTGTCGCGCGCCGGGGCCGTGAGGGCGGCGTCGTGGGGCGACGAGGCCGGACCGCCGACCGGCGCTTGGTTGCGTGCGATCGGGCTGGTGGCCGGCGCGGTTTCAATCGCGGGCCGGGGTTGCGGCTGGGGCGCGATTTTGGCGCTGTAATAAAAGGCGGCCATGGCTGCGATGATGAGCAGCACGCCGATAACGGTATTCTTTTTGTCCATTAGGAAAAGAGGCGGGGGGATCAGCCTTCGGCCGGAGTGGCGCGGCTGACATTGAGGCAGGAAGGTTTCCGGGGTGGCACCGGGTCGAGACCGCCCGGGTGCCAAGGGCCGCACTTGGCCAGCCGCCGCACCGCTAGGGCGAGGCCGTGGACGAGACCGTGTTCACGCAACGCCGCTTGCGCGTAGTGCGAACAGGTGGGCGCGAAGCGGCAGCCGCACATCGGCGCCGCGACGCTGAGCGCGGGAGAAACGGTGTGTTGATAAACCCAAATGAGTCCGCTCACGGCGGCGACGCCTGTTTGGGAGGCGCGCGAAGAAATGGCGGCGGGTGACTCAGACATGACGGAGAGCAAGCTTGCGGCAGACGGTGACGAAACGGGCTTCCACCTCGGGCAGGGCCAGGCGCAGCAGGGCGGGGCGGGCGGTCAGGATGAGATCGAGCCCGGCGGGAACGAGCGCCTGGTGTTTGCGGTAAACCTCGCGCAGGCGGCGTTTCGCGCGATTGCGGGCGACGGCGTTGCCTACGGCGGCCCGGGAAGCGACCACGCCAACGCGGGCGGGTGTCGTGTCGCCCGGTGCGGGTCGGGTGCGCCAAACCAAAAGAAACGCGCCACAGTCGGCACGGCGGCCCTGCTCGCGCGTGGCAAGAAAGTCGCGGTTGCGCTTCACGCGCTGCGAGGCGCGGAGGCGCTGCGACGGCAAAGGTCTGTCAGCGCCGGGCACGGCGGGAGTCGTCGAATCAGACGACGGTCAGCCGCTTACGGCCTTTGCGACGACGGTTGGCGAGGACTGCGCGGCCGCCTTTGGTGGCCTTGCGGGCGCGATATCCAATCTTGCGGGCGCGCTTTAAGCGATGCGGGCGGAATGTAGGTTGCATGGTCTGATTGAGAAAAGAGGTTCAAAGTCAGTGAAGGCCCCGGGGCCTGTCAAGCATCAGGATTGAGTCCTTGGCGGACTGCTTAGGCCCCTCGGGCTGGTCCGCCCGGCCCGGCGGACCGAAAACACCCCCGGGACGGGCCCAATATTCTGGCCTCACTCCCTGATTGTGAACAGCCTGCGCACAAATTCATTTTGCGTTCCGCCGCTTCACTCGCGACGGTGGGCGCGTGTCCGATCCATGCAGCAAAAAGACCCGTTCACCGGACGCTTTACCCGTCTCGAAGGCCCCCGCCTCCCCGGCGCGGAAGGATGGGCCGCTATTTTGGACGGTCACCGGCAACGACTTCGGGCGCTCGATCAGTTGGGCCAAAAAGCAGTCGAATGCGGTATCCAAGCAGATAAAGACCGCGATCTCGTCCTCGTCGAAGAAGACGAAGTAAGCCTGCTCGAGGCCACCGGCGGCGAGTGGGCGGCTCTCGGCGAGGCGATTCGCAATTTTCGCGCGCAGCTCCCACTGGCGCCGCTGGAATCCTTTGGGTTCAGCTCTGACGTGGAGGATCCCTTCGAGGTCAACACGCCGCAACTCACGCGCATCGGCGGCGGCGTGGAAGCTCTGGCCTTTGTCGATGGGCAGAAATCCGTCTACAAGTTCTTCCATTTTCGTGAGGGCGGCGACGTGGGGGCGACCTTCAAGTTCGACCGCGCCGAAGACGGGATGCTTCAGGCCACGGCGGTGCCGGGCAGTTACGCGATGCTGTTCGAAAAACTCCGGCTGATTCACACCTTGGGTATCCCGACCGAACTCGTGGCGATCACCCCCGAGGGAATTGTCGTCGCCAAGCAGACGCTCGGAGATGCGCTTCCGCCCAAAGCCGACGTGTCCGGGCTCGATCCCAGAATTCTCATCCCCTTGCCCTCCCGCTTTTTGCGCTCCGACCGCGACCACCCGCGCCTGGCCTTTTTGGACGATCAGCCCTGGCTCGTGGCCGATACGCACGACCGCAATGTGGTCCGCGCGATTGATGGCTCGTTGCGCGTGATTGACCTCGTGGCCGCGCCACTGACCGCGGTGTTGTTGCAGGACCTGCCGCTTTTCCGCGCATGGATTGAGCGCGCCCGGCTCGACCCGCAGGCGGAAATCCTCCCCCCGGTCAACGACGACGAATTATGATCCCACCGACTCCAGCACCGAACCGGCCTTGGCTGCGAAACAACAGTTTCCTGCTCGGTTTGGGCGCGGCGGTGGCGCTGGCGTTTGTCTTTCCGGCGCCCGGCTCGCGCGGCGGCGTGCTTCACCCGGAGGTGCTGAACAACGTCGGCATCGCGCTGATTCTTTTCCTGCAAGGCCTGTCGCTGGCCTTCGAAAGCGTGCGCAAAGGCGCGGCCAACTGGCGGCTGCACGTCATCGTGCAGACCTTCACCTTTGTGGTGTTCCCGCTGGTCGGATTGCTGCTCACGTGGCTGGTGCCGTCGATTTGGACGACGCAACCGGGCGCGATCAGCGATGGCTTCCTCTACCTCTGCGTGTTGCCTTCGACCATCTCGACGTCGGTCGTCTTTACCGCGGTGGCGCGTGGCAACACCGCCGGCGCCCTCTTCAACGCGGCGTTTTCCAACCTCCTCGGGGTCCTGCTGACGCCGATCCTCGTGTACCTGTTGATGCGGACGACGGGACAGACGGGTTCGGTCGGCCCGCTGCTGTTGAAGATCGCCGGGCTCACGCTGGTGCCGTTCGCGTTGGGGATGCTGTTGCGTCCGCATTTCCTCGCGGTGATCGAAGCGCGACGCGCGTGGGTCACGCGCCTCAGCAACCTCGTGGTGCTCTTCATTGTTTACGCGGCGTTTTGCGATTCAGTGACGCAGGAGATCTGGCAGCGCCACGGCGCGAGTCTGACCGCCGCCACCTTTGCCCTCGTGGTTCTGCTGTTTGCCGGCATGTCGGCGCTGCTCTACGGGTCCTGTCGCGCACTGCGGCTCAACCGGGAGGATTTCATCGCCGCGTATTTCTGCGGCGTGAAGAAAACGCTCGCAATGGGCGTGCCGCTCGCGGTGTTGATTTTCGGGGCGCGGGCCGACCTGACGCTGATTTTGCTGCCGATCATTTTCTACCACCTCGTGCAATTGGTGGGGAATGGCGTGCTGGCCAACCGCTGGGCGCGGACGGGCGCATGAACCTGCCGCGGCGGGTCGGCCGCGACGGCGAAAGACAGGAGAACGTGCCGCCGATTATTCCCCGAGCGATTTCAGCGCGGCGAGGACGTCTTCCGCCTGTTTGGCGGTGGAGGCCTTGAAATCGGCCCAGACGATCTTGCCTTCCTTGTTGATCAGGAACGCCTGGCGGGAGGCGAATGAACCAACCAGCGGAATGTCGCGCGTCGGCACCCCGAAGGCGGTGATGACGACTTTCTCGGCATCGGCGATCAACGTGAAGGGCAGGTTGTATTTCTCGCGGAATTTTTTCTGCGCCTCGACGTCGTCCGCGCTCACGCCGATGACGGTCACGCCCTTCCGGCCGAGTTCGGCGTAGGCATCGCGGAGACTGCAGCCCTGCGCCGTGCAGCCCGGGGTGTCGGCCTTCGGGTAGAAGTAGACGAGCGTGTAGCCCTGCTTGTAGGTTTCGGCGAAGTTGAGGGGCACGCCGGCATCGGTGGTTCCGGTCACGGCGGGGGCGGAATCGCCGACCTTGAGCGGTTCGGCGGAGGCATGGAGCGAGAATAACATGGTGGCGAGGAGGGCGACGCAACGGACGGGTTTCATGGAAAGCAGAAGGTAGCCACTCCGCCGGGCAAAGCAAGGGGCGGGCGTCAGTTGGCCAGCGGGGAGGTTGCGCGGCGCGTTTCGCGGACGGCTTCGCGGCGGAGCCAGTCGATCGCGGCGGTGACGGCGCGTTGTTTCACCGTTTGTCCCGGGCCCGGGTAACTGAGTTTTTTCGACCAATCGCCCAGCGGAGAATGCAGGCCGACAAAGAGGGTGCCACTGCCGCTGTCGCCCTGGCTGGTCGGTCCCATGTAGCCCGTGATGGCGAGACCGTAGTCGGCGCTGAGCCGCTCGGCCACGCCCGTGGCCATGGCGACGGCACACTCGGCGCTCACCGCGCCGTGTTGGGAGAGCAGGCACTCCGGGCAGTCGAGCAGGAGCATTTTGGAGTCGTTGCTGTAACTCACAATGCCGCCCATGAAAAATTTGGAAGCGCCGCAAAGGTCGGTGAAACTATGGGCGAGCAATCCGCCAGTGCACGCTTCGGCGACCGCCAACGTGCGTCCCTGGGTGCGGAGGAGGTCGCCCGTGACTTTGGGCAGCGAGTCATGGCCGAAGCCGACGAAGTCATCACCCAACAGCGTCGCGCACTCCTCGGCGATCTGCTGCAGCGCTTGGCGCGGGTAGCGGCCATCCGGAGAGTTGATCCGGCAGTCGACCTGCCACTGGTGCGCGCAAAAGGCGATGCCCAGCCCGGGATGACGGTCAAAGATGGGCTGGAAGCGCGTCTCGAGCATTGATTCGCCCACGCCCGCGGTGCGGAGTTGGACAAAGGTTTCGCTGTCGCTGAGCAGGCCGAGCCGGGCGAGCCGCGGCAGGACGTGCTCGAGAAACATCGGCTGCAACTCGTTGGGCGGGCCGGGCAACATGATCAGCACCTTTCCTTCGTGTTCCAACCACAGGCCCGGAGCGGTGCCGTGGGGATTGGGCAACACCTCGCCGCGCGCGAATTTGAAGGCCTGTTTGCGGTTGTTGGGCGTGCAGGGCCGGTTCAGGCGGGCGAAGCGCGCCTCGATTTCGCCCATGATCCCTTCGTCAAAGACCAGCGGCAGGCCGAGGGCCTCGGCGATCACTTCGCGGGTGCGGTCATCGCAGGTTGGGCCGAGGCCGCCCGAGGTGAGGATGACGTCCGCGCGGGCCCAGCTCTCCGGAAACTGGCGGGCGATGGCGTCGGCTTCGTCGGTGATCGTCACATTGCGATCCAGGCGCACGCCGCGGCGACTGAGCTGGCCGCCGATCCAGGTCAGGTGTGCGTTGGGCGTGATGCCCAAGAGGAGTTCATCGCCCAGCGTCAGCAGCTCGTAGCGAGGAGAAGATTTGCCAGCGGGCGCGGGCTGGGGATTGTTCGGTGTGGGTGCGGCCATGAAGTGATCCAAGTCCGCACCGTAGTCCGAAAAATTTCAAAATGCCAGCCGTCGCACGTCTTCCCCGTGGCCATGCCCGTTGACCTCAAGGCCAAAGTCCGCGCCCTGGCGGAGGCGCCGGGCGTGTATTTGATGAAGGACCGGCTGGGGCGCATCATCTACGTCGGCAAGGCGAAGAGCCTGAAAAAACGCGTCGCCTCGTATTTCCAGCCGGGCCGCACGCACGCCCTGCGGTACCAGCCCAAGATCCGCGCCCTGATCGAAATGATCATGGACTTCGACATCATCGAGGTGAAGTCCGAGCCCGAGGCCCTGTTGCTCGAGGGCAAGCTGATCAAGCAGTGGCGGCCGAAATACAACACGGACTTCACCGACGACAAACGCTTCCTGCTCGTGCGGGTCTCGATGGACGAGGACCTGCCGCGGTTTGTCCTCACCCGTTTTCGCAAGGACGACCGTTCGCGTTACTTCGGGCCGTTCGCGCATTCCGGCTTGTTGCGCCGCACCCTCGCCTCGATCCGCAAGCAATTCGGGGTGCTGCTGGGCGACACCCGTCCGACGAAATTGCCCGACGGGCGCTGGCGGCTTTACGATGATGTGCGGGCCGAGCTCTACGCGTGGCCGAACGAGGTGGAGGCGAAGGACTATGCCGTGCGGGTCGATCGGGCGTGCGAGTTTCTGGAAGGCAAGAGCCGCGAGTGGCTGGAGAATCTGCGCGCCGAAATGCAGGCGCGCTCGCTGAAACAGGAATTCGAGAAAGCCGCCGAGCTCCGCGATGTCGTGCTCGCCCTTGAACGCACCTTGGCGCGCACGCGCAAGTTTACGCGCGATTTGACGCAGTTGCGGCCGAACGACGAGGCGCTCCGCCAGTTGCAGGAGGCGCTTGGCCTCGAGGCCCCGCCCGAGCGCATGGAGTGTTTCGACATCTCCCACATCAGCGGCACGTTCGTCGTGGCCTCGATGGTGCATTTTGCCCGCGGCATGCCGGAGCGGGCGAGCTACCGGCGCTTCGCGATCAAGAGCTTCATCGGCAACGACGACTTCCGCGCGATGGAGGAGGTGGTGGGCCGGCGCTACCGCCGCTTGATCAAGGAGCAGAAGCAATTTCCCGATCTCGTGGTGATCGACGGCGGGCGCGGCCAGATTGCGGCGGCGATCAAGGCGTTCCTGCGGCTCGACTGTCCGCCGCCCGCGATCATCGGCCTCGCGAAGAAGCACGAGACGATCCTCTTTCCGGATGCCCGCGCGCCGCTGAACCTGCCGGTGACGCATCCAGGCCTGAATCTGTTGCAGCGCATGCGCGATGAGGCGCACCGTTTTGCCAACACTTACAACGCCGACCTGCGCTCGCGCAAAATCAAGGAGAGCCTGCTCGATGATTTCCCGGGCCTCGGCCCCAAGCGCAAAGGGGCGCTGCTGGCGCACTTTGGCTCGATGGCGAAACTGCGCGCGGCGAGCGCGCAGCAGATTGCGGCGGTGCCGGGCTTGGGGCCGAACCGGGCGACGGCCCTGCACGCGTTCCTTGGGCAAAAGAGAGACTCGTCGGCGTCGGGCACTGGCGGTCGGTTGCCGGCGTGAGCTGACTGCCGGGGCAGGCGGTCGCCGGGAGAACGGGCTTCGCCGCGTGCCCAGCAAGAACACCGAAGACGCCAGCGCTCCAAAGACGACAATCAGCAACACGGCGGAGGGAGGAGCGATTCATCGGCCTTTCTTTCTGCCGACAGTGGATCTCGGCCCATCGCTTGACGCCAGGATGTTGATTGTTAGTTTCCGCCGCATGCACTTCCTGCAGCCCGGGTTGTTCGCCGCACTCTTTCTGGCAGGTTCAGCCGTTCTGCGTGGAGACCCGGAGCCCGCCGCGCGCCCAACCGAAAACGCCGATCCCGATCAGGCCGTTCGCAGGCTGCTGGCGCACATGGATGCCGCCGCCCAGTCCACGACGACGCTTTCCGCCGACTTCACCTACACCGTTGCCTCAGTCAAGCGCCAGCAGCTCGTCGTCGGCCACGCGCGCCTGATGAAGCCCAACTTTGCCCGCTTCACCTTCTCCTACATCGCGGAGCCCGCCTTTCCCAACCTTGTTGCGGTGGACGGCGAACAAGCGTTTACCTTCACGCCCGCCGGCTTTCGGCCTGATCGCACCTTTGCCCCGGGCCCCTTCGATTCCGCGCTGGGTGCCCGGCAGGCCTCGGGGCTTGCGCCCGGCGGCGGCAAGATCACGGCAACCAAGGCCGACCCCGTCGGGGTCGACATTCGCCTGTGGGATGCGATACCGCTTCAGGCTTTTTTTCAAACGCGCCGCGCGCTGGGCAACCTTTATCTCCGATCTTCCGACGACCTCTGGATCGAGGGCACTCGCGAGCTCGACGGCGTTGTCTACACTGTGCTTAATCATCACTTCAAGAAGGGGAATATCGCCGGCGGTGAGAAGTCGGAGTTCGATCAGCGCCTCTATGTCGCACCCGACGGACGCATCCACATGTATGTTCTTGAATTCAGCTCCGGCGGCTCCCGTGGCGTCCAGATCATGAAACTGACCAATATCAAAATCAACGAGCCGATGACCAAGGAATCCTTTGCGTTCACCCCACCCCCGGAAGGGTAGAATCGCGGGGCAAGGGGGCCTGAACTGCAACCGGGGCCACGGGGATCGAAACCGCGGTTGCTCCTTGAAAGAGAAAGTACGCCGTGCTGGATCTGACGGAGAACAACCGGGTCAGGGCTTGAGCCGCGTGATCCATTCCAATGGCCGGGCGGGCAGGATCCACTTGAGGAAGAGAAAAAATTTGGCGTGGAGCGGGCCGTTGTAGCGCGGGGAGGGATTGTCGCTGGTGAGCGCGCGTTCCACGAGCCGGGCGATGGCGTGGGGATGGCCGGCGACGCGCCGCAATTTTTGGTAGCCGAGGAGGAAGCCCGACATGAACGGCGCGTAAGGGCCGGCGTTCTCCAGGTAGGGATCGGAGGCGGCGTTGGCGACCTCGACGAATTCGGTGACGATGTAGCCGGGACGGATCAACGTCACGTGGACGCCGAAGGGTTTCAATTCGCCGCGCAGGCCGTCGGTGAAGGCTTCGAGCGCGTGCTTCGTGGCGTCGTAGATGCTGGAAAGCGGACGCGCGATGCGGCCGGCGACGGAACCGATGTTGACGATGCAGCCGGCCCGGCGCTCGCGCATCTGCGGCAGCACCAGCTGGGTCAGGGCGAGGAGGGAGAAGACGTTGGTCTCGAAATTCTGCCGCATGGCGTCGACCGGCACGATCTCGACCGGGCCGCGGGTGCCGTAGCCGGCGTTGTTCACGAGCGCGTCAATCCGGCCGAATTTGGCCAGCGCCGCGTTGACCCAGCGGTGGCGGTCGGTGTCGAGGGTGATGTCGCCCGCGATGGCGAGGACGTTGACGCCGGTGGGGTCGAGTTCACGGGCGAGCGTTTCGAGGCGCTTTTGGCGGCGCGCGGTCAGGACGACGCGGGCGCCGTTTTGCGCGAGCAGGCGCGCGGTGGCTTCGCCGATCCCGGAGGAGGCGCCGGTGATGAGGACCACCTGGCCGGTTAAGAGAGGCATGGTTCTGCAATAGACACCTGCGGGGAAATGAACAGAATTTTGGTGCCGATCTAAGAAACCGGTGTCCGGAACGTCATCTCGGCAAACCCGTCCAATTCAATCCTATGAATTCCTTCCGTCTGGCCTTCCTGGCCGTTTCCCTGTTCGCCGCGCTCCGGCTGTCAGCCGCGCCCGTTGATTCATCCATTTCCGCGGTCACCGTTTACGGCGACCGGGCCGTGGTCACCCGCACCACCACGGTCGAGCTGTCCCCCGGGCAAACCGAAATGGTTTTCGCCAACCTGCCGGAGTCGTTGGTCGACCAGTCGCTGCAGGTGAGTGGTCGGGGCACGGCGCAAGCGATGATCCTCGATGTCAGCGCGCGCCGCACCTACGTCGACTTCACGCCCAACGCGCGGGTGAAGGAACTCGAGGATCGCTTGCGCGAGCTCGGGCAGGAAATGCGCGGCCTCGACGATCGCGGCCATGTGCTCCAGGCGCAGACGACGATGCTGGATCGCATGGAGGCCTCGTTGTTCGCGCCGCCGAGCAAGGACGTGCCGCGCCCCGAGCTCGAGCATTTGACGAATGCCCTTTCCTATCTGACGGCGCAGAAAACCAAGATCATCGGCGAACGTACGGTGCTCGATCAGCAACGCGAAGAGCTGCAGAACAAGATCGCCACGGTGCAGCGGCAATTGAACGAACTGCGCGGCGCCGGCGGCAAGGCCTTCAAGACCGTGACCGTGCGCGTCGCGGCAACGCAGCCCGGCAACCTCGAACTCTCGCTCGCCTACACGGTGCCCGGGGCGAGTTGGGTGCCGAGCTACGATGCGCGCGTCCTGAGTGCCGACCGTGCCGTCGCGCTGAGCTATTTTGGCGTCGTGCGCCAGCGCACCGGCGAGGATTGGACTGATGTCAG
>JAUXOH010000162.1 GCA_030682505.1 Candidatus Didemnitutus sp.
CGGCCCCAGCCGCCATCCGTCAGTTCCGCGTTGAGGAAGAGCCGGGCAAGCCGGCCGTTGCCGTCGTTGAACGGGTGGACCTCCGCCACGACAAACATGAAGTAGGCGCCGCGAGCGATCGGCTGGGCAAGGTGCTGGCCGACAGCAAAGGCCTGGCGCAGGGTGCCGCGCACCAGCTCCGGGGGGACAAACTCGCGAGTGCCGACGCGATTGGCGGTTTCCTTGAAACGCCCGGGACCAATATCGAGGCGATCGTGCATCAGGCGGGCGTGCCGCACTTCCAGCAGCCGGAGGAAGTCCGCCGCGTCCCGCGGGACTTCGCGGCGGTTGTGCTCGTCGGTGGAGAGATGGAACGTGGAGAGAATGTCGTGCGCGTCCTTCGGGCGCGCTGCGGGCAGCTTCCGGTCGAAGACGATCTCGCGCGCCTCCTGGATGGTGAAGACCGTCCCCTCGATGTAGTTCGAGAAATAGGCTTCCCAGAAAGCATGGAGCCGCCGCTCCGCGGGCGGGCGCTCCGCCAGGACCGGGAAGGACTCGGTGGCAAGGCGTGTCGCCAAACCGGTAAACAGGCCGAGACGGTCGGGATCGTAGGGTTCGCGCCGGGCTCGGGCTCGCGCGAGCGGGGACTTCACCCCGGACTCATCGCCATCGAGCAGAGCCGTGATGATACGACGGGCGCGGGCAGCCTCATCCTCGAGGTGAAGTCTCGGGGCGATTGCTTCAGCGGCGGCCAACAGACGGCGCAGCTCATCCGGACCGTGAATCCGGCACAGCCGGTCAAGCCATGCTTCGACGGCCTCGCGGTCAAGGGTCTTGCGCTCGGCGGCTTTCCGCGAGCGGCTGTCTGTGAGGTTCTCCAGAAGCGCGCGCGGACGCGACGCCATGGAGAGGTCGGTGCCGAGTTGGGTATCGCCCTCTTGAGCCGGTTGGCCAGCCCAGACGCGCAGGCTGATGCCTGGAAGTTCATGAGTGTGCGACCGACGGCCGTAGGTGATGTGATAGAGGCCAGCCGGCGAAGGTTTCGCCTCGATGGCTGTTCGGTAACCGATGACGGCACCGGGATAGAAGTGGCGAATAACGGCAAGCAACTCGGCGCGGATAATTTCCTCCGCCGAGCCATCCATGTCAGTGGTGTAGATGCGGGAAGCGAGCTTACGCACGGCCTTCTTCCTGATCTTGCCAGCCAAGGAAATCGCCTCCTTGGGGTCAGAGGATGTAAAGAGGAGGGCCATGAAAAGATGGAGTTAAGGAAGGCTCCACACCCAGATTTGCTGATAACGCGCAGTTAGTGAGGTAGAAAAGCTGGATTTCCGTAGTTAGCGAGCGAAATACCTGCCTGAATCTGATAGCAACAGCGTGGAGGTTTCGACTGATACCAATGATCTCTTGGTTTTGGATCTTGTAGGGCTGCCGCTTGCCCGTTCGACGGGCTCAGCCGGGCTCATGCAGTTGAGAACCGCGAATCGACGCGAATGAACCCGAATTCAGAGGAAAGATCGAAGAGCCCATGATGCCATTGATCAGCACTGTTTGGTGCGGGCATGAGATGGATCGGACTACTGCTCTCCTCATTGGCGTCGATTAGCGTCCATTAGCGGTTGAACTGAATTGTTCCGGCTCAGGGCCCCGAGCTTGTCGAGGGGCGGCATATCGGTTCGAGCGGAATGGCACGGCGCAAGCGCCGGCCCTACAGTCCGGAATCCACGGGCGATTGGTGTAACGCGGCCGCGTTTTGGAGTGCGCCTGTCCTCTGGCGCTTTGCCGTCGTGCGGCGCAAGGCAACCGACGCACCCCCCACCCCTACTCCACCAATCCGTGCTTCAGCGCATAACGGGCGATATCGACGTCGCCCTGGAGCTTCAGCTTCTCCAACAGCCGTGCGCGGTAGGTGAACACCGTTTTTTCACTCAGCGACAACTCGCCCGCGATCTCCTTCACGCTCCGCCCCGTGGCGAGCCGCTTCATCACCTCAAACTCGCGATCGGAGAGTTTCTCGTGCGGCTGCCCGGCCCCGCCCGTGCTCAATTCGGCGGCGAGCTGGTCGGCGAGCGCGGCACTGACGTAGCGTCCGCCGGCGAGCACCTTGTCCACCGCGGCGGCCAGTTCGTGGCCAACCGACTGCTTGGTCAGGAAGCCCGATGCCCCGGCCTTGAGCACCCGGGTCGCGTATTCGGACTCGCGGGCCATGCTCAGCACGAGCACCGGCAGCCTGGGCTGCGCCTTCTTCACGTCGACCAGCACGTCGAGCCCGCCCCGGCCGGGCATGTTGATGTCGAGCAGGAGAAGATCCCAATTGCCTCCGAGCGCGAGCGCCAGCGCTTCGCCGCCATCGCCCGCCTCGCCGAACTCGACTTCGCCGAACTGCTCCGTGAGCAGATCCTTGATTCCTCGGCGGACCACTTCGTGATCGTCTGCGATGAGAACTTTCATCGTCATGCGCCTTCCGGTTTCGAATCTCCGGCCGGGATTGTCAACGTCACCACGGTCCCCAGCCCGGCCCGGCCGCTAATCTCCACGCGGCCTCCCATGATTCTGGCTCGCTCGCTCATGCTGAGCAGCCCGAGGGAGTGCTCACTTTCGAGCGCATCGCTGTCGATGCCGCGGCCGTCGTCCTGCACAGCGAGCACCAGTTCACCGTCGCGCCCGGACAACCGAATTTCGACCCGGGTGGCCCCTGCATGGCGTGCCACGTTGGTGAGGATTTCCTGCAGCACCCGAAAGACGCCCGTCGCCCGTTCCGACCCGATCTCAAGCGATTCCGGCGCTTCGATCACTTCGCAGGCGGTGCCGTGGCGTTCCGCGAACCGGCGCGCCTCAAAGCGCACCGCGGCCGGCAGCCCGATGTTGTCGAGGATGCTGGGCCGCAGATCGGACGAGATTTGCTGAACGGTATCGATCAGCTCGTCGGCCAGCGCCGCGGCGGAGATCGCCTTGCCCGCGAGCAAGCCGCTCAGCGCGGCATCGGCCACCTTTGCCGCGTGCCGCTCCATCGAATTCAGGTCCATCTTCAATCCCGTGAGCAACTGGCCGAGCACGTCGTGGATCTCGCGGGCGATGCGCGTGCGCTCGGCCTCCCGGATGGACTGCAGGCGTGCGGCGAGGGCACGCAACTGTTCGCGTGACTCCGCCAGCTTCTGCTCCGCCTGCTTGCGCTCGGTAATATCGCGCGCCATGCCGCGCACGATGGGAACCGACAGGCCTTCGCGGCGCAGGCTGTTGGCATACTCCCACGTCCGCCGTTCGCCGCTTCGTGTTCTTACCACAAGCTCCCCGACGGCAAAGCCATCGCGGCGAACCCGCCGAAGATACTCTCCGAAAAACCTCCTCACGCCCGGCGCAAGAAGGTCGCGCAGATTCATGGTGCCGATCTCCTCCACGGAGTAGCCCAGCACGCGGGCAGCGGTCAGATTCACGGACAGGAGTTTCCCCTGCAAATCATGGGTGCAGATCAGGTCCTGGCTGTGCTCGACCAAATCCCGATAACGGTCCTCGCTCGCGCGCAGCGCCGCCTCGGCCCGCACCCGGTCGGTGATGTCGCGGATGTTGCATTGGATCACCTTCTGGCTGTTCACCTGATAGACGTTGCTGACAAACTCCGCTTCGATCCGCCGCCCGTCGCTGGTTTCCAGCGGCAGGTTTTCGTAGCGGATGTATTCCTGCTGCTGCAACTCGACGAAGTTGGCCTCGTTGGCGACGATGTCCCTGAGGAACCCCAGTTCCCAGACCTTCTTGCCGAGGAATGCCTCGTGCGAATAACCCAGCAACTGGACCAGGAACGGGTTCACATCCACGACCATGCCCGTGGCGGCATCGAGAATCAAAATGCCGTCCTTGGCCGACTCGAAGAGCCGGCGATAGCGGAGTTCCGAAGCGGCCAATTGTTCCTCGGCCTGCTTGCGCGCGGTAATGTCCATCAGGCAGCCGCGGACGACCTCGCCCCGCCCTTCCCCGGTGCGCTCCACCACCTGTCCGACCACCGCCAGCCAATGGACCGATTGATCGGGATAAACCACCCGAAAATCGAACGTGTAATTGTCCGGCCCTCCCGGGGTCACAGCCTTTTGAATCTTCTCGGACGAGGGTGCCCGGTCATCCGGATGGGTGGCCTTCAGGAAGGTCTCCATCTCCCATGGCGTTTGCCAAGGCAGCCCGTAGAGCCGGTCATGATTTGGCGAACGCTCCATGGTGTTGGAGGCAAACCGGTATTCCCACACGGCCACGTGCGCCAGTTCCGTGGACAGGCGCAGCCGCTCCTCGCTCGCGCGCAAGGCTTCGGTCCCCTCCGCGATGCGACGGCGCAGGCGCCGTTGTCGCACCAGCGCCCAGATCATCACCAACAGCGCGAGCGCCAGACCCGCCGCGATGACCACCGCGATATCGAACGCAGAAAATTTCGTCTGGTCCACATGCCCGAACCAGCGCCGGTAGATCCGGTCGAACTCTCCGGTGCGCTTCATCACCGCGAGCCCCTCGTTCACTTTCGCGAGAAGTTTCGTGTCGCCTTTGCGAACCGCGAAACAGTAGTCCACATCGTAACCGGGCACGGGCGGACCCTGCGGCGCCACGTTGCGAAGCTGCAACCGGTGGATGCTCGCCAGTCCTGTCAGCCGCGCGACCAGTGTGGCATCCGCCTCGCCGGCGTCAACCCGGCGCAGCGCATCCTCCACCGAGTCGGCGATCACGATCGAGTCGGCCAGCCCCTCCGTGCGCAGCAAGCGCTCGCCCAGGCTCCCCGTATGCACGGCCACCCGCCGGCCGCGCAGATCGGCGAGCGTCGTGATCTCCGGCAACCCGCGCCGCACAAAGAGCGAGCCGGCCATCTCCAGATAGGGCACCGAAAAGTCCGCGTGATCCTCGCGAGCGGACGACCTCGCGTAGGACTGGAGGAGGTCGAGGCGCCCCTCGACGAACGCCTGGTTGATCTCGCGGGTCGGCCCGGTGACTCGCTCGACCGTCAGCCCCATCGCCCGCTCGATGCCGGCCAGCAGATCCACGGTGAAACCCTCGATCTCGCCCTCGCTCGAGAAGTGGGAGAACGGAGTGTTGTCCACCAGCACACCGACCCGGATCACGCGCTCTGCGGCGGCTTCTCGCGGATTATTTTTCTCCGCCGCCGCCGTCGCATCCGACGCAAACAGCAATCCGGCCGCCGCGACGCAAGCGCGCAGGAACCGCCGCGCGGCGTTGGACCTCCGCCTTCCGGCCGCTCCGCCTCCGCCCGCGCCCATCCCGTTCCCGGCAACGGGGTCCGTATCCGGCTGGCGATTTCGCGCGCGCGCTTGATTCGCAA
>JAUXOH010000166.1 GCA_030682505.1 Candidatus Didemnitutus sp.
ACCCGCGCGCAGCAATCGATGTTGTTCGTGCCAAGCACGACGCGCGCGAATTTCTGGGCGACGAAATTTTCCTCGTTGGTGCCGCGGGCGGAGCTGAGCACGCCGATGCTGTCGGGACCGTGTTGCGCGGCGATGGCGGCAAAGCGTTCGGCGATGTGGTGGAGCACCTCGTCCCAGCTCACGTCCTGCCATTGGCCGTCGCGCCGGATCATCGGCGAGACAATGCGCTCCTTGGCGTAGACGTAGTCGAAGGCATAGCGGCCCTTCACGCAGGTGTGACCGTGATTGCTCGGGCCGTCGGAGGGACGGATGGTGGTGATCAGGCCGTTGCGCGTGCCCACATTCACCTCACAACCGGTGCCGCAGTAGGAGCAGATGGTCTTGGTCCACTCCGTGGGCATGCCGCGGGCGAGCACGGTGATGTCCTCCAGCGCGCCCGACGGACACGTGTCAACGCACGCTCCGCAACTCACGCAGCCACCGTCGAGCAGCGTCTCGCCCCGGATGGGCAGGATGCGCGTGTCGCCGCCGCGGTCCCACGCCTTCCACACAAACTGTCCCTGCACCTCGTCACAGATCCGCACGCAGCGGAAGCACGTTACGCATTGGGACATGTCGACGTTGATGTAGGGATGCGAAGCATCCTGCATCACCGGCGCACCCGGCTGGGGAATCGCGTACGAGCCGCCGGCCTTGACGTCGTAGTCGCGCAGGTAGCGGTGAAATTCCTTTTCCGGAAACTGCCCGACGGCCTCCGCGGGGTAATCCTTGGCCAGCAGCCCGAGCAGTGTTTTGCGCACGCCCTGCACGGCGGGGGAGTGGGTCAGGATCTCCATGTCGGCGCGGAGCGGCGTGTTGCACGCCGTGGCCAGGCCGGCCATGCCCTTGACCTCGACCGAACAGAGCCGGCACGAACCGTAGGGCTTGAGCCGGTCGTCGTGACACAGCGTCGGCACGCCGACTTCGATCTGCCGCAGCGCGTCATTGATCGTGAGTCCCTCGGAGAACTCGTGCGCCTGACCGTTGATGGTTACTTGAAGCATGGTTCGATTTCCGTGGGGTAGTAGCGCAAAATGGATTCAGCGAAGCGGGCGAGGCCGGTGCCGTGACCGCAGAGGCTGGTGAGCTTCAAGGCGGTGACGAGTTCGTGACACTCCTGCAGGTCCGCTTTCGTGGCTTGGCCGGCCAAGGCGTGGGTGAAGAGCTTCTCGACCCGTCCGCTCCCACTGCGGCACGGCGTGCATTTGCCACAGGATTCGTAGGCGCCGAAGGAGAAGACGTGTTCCACCAGTTCGGGAATGGAGGTGTGCTCGTCGAACGCCACCACGCCACCATGGCCGACGCCCGCGCCGATCGCGGCGAGTTCCTCGAACCCGAGCGGGGTGTCGAGCAGGTGCGGCGGGATCATGCCGATGATCGGACCGCCGATGAGGACGCCCTTCAACTTGCCGCCGTCGCGCAGTCCGCCGCCGATCTCCTCGACGATGTGGCGCACCGTGACGCCAAACTCGACCTCGTAAAGGCCGGGCCGGTTGAACAGCGAGTTGAGCGAAAGCGCCTTTGTGCCTCGGCTTTTGGAAAACCCCAGGGCGGCATAGGCGTCGCCGCCCTGCGTGACGATCCACGGCACACTGACGAGGGTCTCGACGTTGTTGACCAGCGTGGGCCGGTCGAAGAGTCCACGCTCGGTCGGGTAGGGTGGGCGCGCCATGACCTCGGGGCGGTTGCCCTCGATGGAGCGCAGGAGCGACGTTTCCTCGCCGCACACATAGCTGCCGTGGCCGAGATAGACTTCGAGATCGAAGGAGAATTCGGTGCCGCCAATGCGTGAGCCCAGCCAACCGGCGTCGCGGGCCTCGGCGAGCGCGGCGTTGAGCACCACTCCGGCCAGCGGGTATTCGGCGCGGAGATAGATGTAACCCTTGCTGGCGCCGACGGCGTAGGCAGCGAGGATCATGCCTTCGATCAACGCGTGCGGATCATCTTCCATCAGGTAACGGTCGATGTAGGCCCCGGCATCGCCCTCGTCGGCGTTGGCGACGACATATTTTTGCCCTGCCGGTTGCGTCGCAACGGCGCGCCACTTGCGTCCGGTCGGGAAACCCGCGCCGCCGCGTCCGCGCAGGCCCGAGGCGTCGACCGCGGCCAGCACCCGTTCGGCGGGCGCCGTGAAGGCGAGACCAAGGGCGGCATAACCTCCCGAGGCGCGGTAGGCCGCGAGGGTGCGCGCTCCCCCGGCGGCGATGCGACCCAGCACGATGCCGTGTGGTGAAAAAACCTTTACGGGCGGCCGCGGTTTCTTCTGCCCCTTGGCGGGCGCGGCAAAGCACTCGCCGAGACAGTACACGCGCGGACTTTGCGCCGCCGCCTCGGTCCAGCGCGCGGGATTGAAGTGCCGGGCGGCAAAGCACGCCGTGCCCTGGCAGGCCTTGCCCGCGTGTTCATGCTGCGGAAGGTGATAGAACGATTTGACATCCGCCGACAGGGGGCGGGGCACGTCGTTGCCGGGAAGATGGCAGGGAGAAGGGAAAGCGGGCATGAGTAGACGCGTGGAACGCCCGGCCAGATGCTGTTTAACCCTTTCGGAGTTTCAATCCCGGAGTGTTGGACGGTTGACCGGCCCGAGGCGACTCGCACCCAGCCAAGGACTCGCGCCCCGAGATTTCCGTGGTTCGTGAACTATTCTCATTGAGGCGCCGCGCGGTTGGTCAACGATTCGGTCGCCATGAAGAAAACTTTCCCCCTCCAGGCTCCCGGCAAAGATGACGCGCGCGTGCGCGACAAGATCCGCCATGAGGTGAACAAGGCCGTGCGCCGGGCCCGGCGGAAACCGCCGCAAGAGGGCTTCAAGGGCTGGGACTTTGCGTGCAAGGTCGGCGTGAACGAGGCCAATGCGGTGATCCGGACGCTCAAGGAAATCGCCACGGAAATCGACCTCGTCGCCGCCACCGGCGTGAAGCAAATCTATCTCGAGATCACGCCGATCCCGGCGCGCCGCATCCCGGTCGTCAGCGAGGAATTCCCCGCGGGTGAGCGCCCGGCGCGTTGACCGACGGTCGACGCGCGGGTGCGGCTGACCCGATCAGGCCTTCTTCACGAAGCAGGCTTTGAGTGCAAAGCCGACTCCGTCGATCTTGCAGTCGATCTCGTGGTCGCCTTCGACGAGGCGGATGTTCTTCGCCTTGCTGCCGGCCTTGAGAACTTGGGCGCCGCCCAGCTTCAGGTCTTTGATCACGGTGATCGAATCGCCTTCGGCCAGCACATTGCCGTGGGCGTCCTTCACCACCCGGACCGCCTCGGGCGCCGTGTCCTTCGGCCACTCATGACCGCAGGTGGCGCATTCCCAGTGCCGAGGGTAGCTGTGTACGTCGTCGAGCGTGCAGACGGGACAGGGAAGTTTGGCCATCTGCGCCTAATCGCGAGGTGGCTTGGGGCGACGACCGACGCCCCAAATCAGCCAGACGGCCAGCGCGACCAGCAAAATCAGCCACCAGAGGTAGCGAATCTCCCTCGCCGCCCCTTCCACGAATTTCAGCGTGGAAGGAAACATGACCAACAGTCCGCCGCCCACAATCAGCAGCACGAGCAACTGAAGACCCGCACGTGTCCGGGGATTCATCGCGACTTGACGGGTGGCACCGTGCGGCCCGCCCGCACGGGAGTGGGGGAAGCGCGTTGATTGAGTTCTTCCAGCGACAGCAGGATGTTGCTCTCGCCGCCGCCGACCACGAGGGGCGAACGGCCGTTCCAGTTCTGCAGGATCTGCAACTTGATGAAGTCGGGATTGGCGCGCAGCGCGGTGCCGCGAACCTGGATGGCCTCGGCTTCGCCCTTGGCGCGAATGATGGCCGTGTCGGCCTCGATCTGCGCCTTGAGCTGGGTGAACTTGGCCTTCTCGGCTTCCTGCTCCTGCACCATCTTCATCTCGATCGCCGTTTCGAGTTCGGGCGAGAGGGCGAGGTTGAAGATGACGAGATCGACCACATCGAGAAAATCGCTGCCGATCTTCTTTCGCGCCAATTCCAGCGCGCGGGTCTTGATCGCCTCGCGGTTCTTTACGATCTGCTCGGCGCTTTGCGTGGCGGCGACCTCCTTCAACGCCTCCTGCACGCGGGGCGCGATCAGGTTGTCAAAGGGTTCGCCGGCATACTCCTGGAAAATCTTCACCACCGAGTGCTGTGGCACGCGGTAGAGGACATGCACTTCCATCTTTACCTGCTGCAAATCCGAGGAATAGCACTCGGCGGGCATCGGGCGGGTTTGCTGCCGGATCGAGATCGGCTGGATGTGCGTGATGAACGGCTGCCGAAAACCAAAGCCCTCGGGCTTGAAATCGGGCGAAACCGTGCCGAGTGTCACGGCGACGCCGCGGGTGCCGGGCTGCACGACATAGGTCGCGGCTGAAAATAGCACGACGACCGAGAAGACGAGAATGGCAACGCCAAGGAGGCGCTTGACGACCCGGGGGTCGAGTTCGCTGTCGTTGGATCCACCGAATTTGGGTGAGCTCATTTCGATTCCTCCAAGTTTGCCGCTTTCTTGCCGGTGCTGAAATCGCCCAAGGGCAACATCATGTTGGCGCCCGTGGCGCCGGGACCGACGACGAGTGGCGTCACGCCGTCCCAACGTTCAATGATCTGCAATTCGAGCACGTTGGGGTTCTCCTGCATCGCTTTCCCGCGGAGGATGATTGATTCGGCTTCGCCCTTCGCCTTGATCACGACCGTGCTCGCTTCTGTCTGGGCCTGCTGCTGGGCGAAGCGCGAACGAGCGGCTTCCTGCTCCTGCACCATCTTGGCTTCAATCGCATTTTCCAGCGCCCGGGTGAGGTTGATGTCCTCGAGCACGATATCCTCGATCACGAGTACATGGCCGATTTTGTTCCGGGCGGCCTCGAGCGCCTGGCTCTTCACTTCCTCGCGCTTCTGCACGATCAACTCGGCGGAGCGGCGGGCGGTGATTTCGTTGAGCGCCTCGGCCACGCGGGGCTTGATGAGCGACTCGAAAGGCGCGCCCCAATAGTCGCGGAAAACCGAGACGACGGAACTTTCCGGCACGCGATAGAGAACGCGCACCGCGATCTTTACCTGCTGCAAGTCCGACGAATAGCAGTCGGCCACCATCTTGGCGGTCTGCTGCCGGATGAGTTGCGGAGCAATGGTGGTGACGAATGGCAGTTTGAGGCCAAAGCCCTCGGGTTTGAAGCCCGGCGTGACGCGGCCCAACATGACTTCGACTCCACGGTGGCCCGGTTCGACCACGTAAGTGCCAGAGGCCACCGCGATGATCACAACAAAAATCAGCAGCGCCCCTCCGACGAGTCCGGCAATTCCCTTAGTAGGCATGATTTGAATTCTCCATTTATCGCATGGTCGGTCGGGCCGCAGCTTGGCGCAAGGGGTTTCGGACAACGCCCGAACGATTTTCAGGCGGGGCGAAGTCACGTCTCCTTTTCTAGTCTCGCGCGGCAAATTGCGGATGGCCGCTGATCCTGGCCGCGAAGGCGGACTTCGCCTCTTCGGCGAGCCCGACTGGATACTGCGCGTCGCTGCGGCCCCACCGGGTGAGCCACTCAGCCGCGAGCAACCGCGCTCCCGTCGGATGCGCCGCGCGCCTGCGTGAACGCGACCGTCGTGCTCGCCTTCGGACCGGTCGCGACGCCTTCGGCGACAAAGAAACCGGCCGCCAACAGGGCCACGCGCACACTGGTCGCGGCGGAATAGGTGTAGAGTTCCGCGGACTGGGCGCCGATGTGCGCGGCAATCCGCGCGAAGACCTCGCAGGTCCAGAGGGGCGAATCGGTCTTGGCCGAAAACGGATCGTAGAAAATCAACTCCGGCACGGCGGCGACGCTGAACTTCTCCAGGAAATCGCCCTCGTGCAGTTCCCATTTGAACAACCCCGACGCGTGGGACCAACCGCCGTGGCGCAACAACTCGTGCGGCGCGCCATGCCGCAGGTGCGGGAAGTAGCTCGCATCGCGCGCTGCCAGTCTCAGCGGATCGAGATCGCGCTCAAAACTCACCAACCGCACCGGGCGCCGCGTCGCCTCCGGCGCGGCGGCGTAGTGTTTCTCGAAACAATGCAGCGCGGCCATGGCGTTGGACGCCGCGCCGAGCCCGACGTCCCAGATGACGAGTTCGGCCGGGCTGGCGCCCGGGTCACTGCCGAGGCGCGCCGCCAGCGCCGACTGTTCAATGTAGAGCAGGTTGGCTTCCTCTTCCGGGGGACTCACCGAGTGCATGATCTCGCCGGAGCTGAGCTGGCGGATGCTGTTGAAGCCCTGGGGCGAGCGGTGAATCTCGTAATCACCGAGCCGCGCGGGACCGCGCTTGCGGCAGGGCTTGGAGGGCCGCGCCGGATTGTCCTCGTCGGTGCGCATGAGTTCCGGGCGCATGCGGGTGTAGTAGGCGGCAAAATCATTGCGCAGAATGCTGGCGCGCATCTCCGCCATGAGCCGGTGATAGAACGTGAAATTGTGCACACTCAAGAGGTGCCAGCCGAGGGTCTCGTCGGCTTTGACCAGATGGTGGATGTAGGCGCGTGAATAAGTCCGGCAGGTCGCGCAGGGGCACACGGAGTCGAGCGGCGCCTCGTCGAGTTTGTAGACGCCCCGGCGCAACATGAACTTGCCCTGCGAAGTGAACGCCACGCCGCGCTGCGCGAGCTGCGACGGGATGATGCAGTCGAACATGTCGACTCCCCGATGCACGGCTTCGAGGATGTCGATCGGCGTTCCCACGCCCATGAGGTAACGCGGGAGATTTTTCGGCAGGTGCTCGGTGGCGAGATTGGTGAATGCGTAGCGCTCTTCGTGGGTTTCGCCGACGGCCAGTCCGCCAATCGCGAGGCCGTCGAACTCCCGTTGGCGGAGGAAGGCCGCGCTCTTGATCCGCAGGTCCTCATGGCACGCGCCTTGCACGATGCCGAACAGCGCTTGCGGCGAATCGCCCCGGGCCCGCAGCGACCGCTCCGCCCAGCGGTGGGTGAGTTGCATCGCTGCCTCGGCCTGATCATGCGGGGCCGTCGAGGGGATGCACTGGTCGAGCACCATCATGATGTCGCTGCCAATGTCCTTTTGCATCCCGATGCTCGTTTCCGGCGAGAGCAGGTAGACCCGGCCGTCGACATAGCTTTTGAAAAGCGCCCCGTCCTCGTTCATCGCCCGCTCGTTGGGCAGCGAAAAAATCTGAAAACCGCCCGAGTCGGTCAACACGGGCCGGTCCCACTGCATGAAGTTGTGGATGCCGCCGAACTGCTTGAACACCTCCGGGCCGGGACGCAGCAGGAGGTGGTAGGTGTTGGCAAGTAACACGGTGGCGCCAGCCGTGCGCAGGGTGTCGGCCGTCATGCTCTTCACCGTGGCCTGCGTGCCGACGGGCATGAAGACCGGCGTCTGCACCTCGCCATGGAGCGTCGTGAAGCTCGCGGCGCGGGCCTTGGAGCCAGCCGCTTCTTGGGCGAGGGTGAAGTTGAGACGGGACATGGAAACGGGAGCGGAAGAAGGAGAGTGCGAGGCGACCTTCGCAGCGCAAGCGTCGCCGCAGAATTTTGCGCGGCCGCGGAGGCCCGGTGCTCTAGGGCCTCACCCGCGGTCGGCGCGGCGGGAAATCAAACCCGGCTCACGCCTGGCGGTAATGGTCGACCGTGCGGTAGCTGCGGGCGCAGAGCCCGAAGGCGAGGGCGGCCACAAAGGCAAACGCAGCAAAGAAAAACATCTGGAACGCCGTGACCCCGAAGCCGGTGGAGGCAATGAATTCGGTCACGACCGTGTTCTTCACCCCGGCATTCACAACCAGCACCCACAGGTTGCCAATGGTCACCGAGAGCAGCCAGAAACTCATCAGCGCCCCCTTCATCGATTGCGGCGCCTGACTGTAGGCAAATTCCAGTCCGGTGGCGGAAACGAGCACCTCGCCGAGCGTCAGCAGGGCGTAGGGGAGGATCTGCCACGCAATTGAAAACGTCTGCCCGCCGTCGAGCACCACCTGCATTCCGCCGACCACGACCCACGACAGACCGGAAAACACGATGCCCGCCGTCATGCGCCGCAGGGCGGTCATCTCGATCCCGAAATAGCGTCGCAGCGTCGGATACAACACGAGGTTGTTGAACGGAATCAGCAGCATCACCAACATCGGATTGAGCGCCTGCATCTGCGACGATTGGAACCACGTCGGCTTGGTCATTTCGTTCGCCTGCAGGACCCACGTCGAGGCCTTCTGATCGAAGAGCGACCAGAATGGTGTCACCAGCGCGAACAGCACCAGCACCCGCAGCACCGACCGCACGCCCTCGACGGCCTCGTCGGGATGTTTGCCCCGCGCGCCGTCGAGCTGCCACCAGACACCGACTCCACCGAACGCGATCACCGCGACCAGCGCGGTGCAAAAGGCGATGACGAATCCGATCTCGGGCACATAGGCGAACGAGCCGAGCGCCACCGCGAAGCCCACCGCCGCGAGCGCCATGCCGGGCCGGCCCGAGCGCAGCGCCGTGCGCGAGACACTGAGGAACGAGTCCGGATTCGGCGGCGACGGCGGCACCATGACGTAGTGCTTGCGGCCGGCCCAAAGGATGATCGTGGCGATGAACATCAACGCCCCCGGGATACCAAACGCCACCGCCGGACCATAGCTCCGCAGAAAGATCGGCATGAGCAACGAGGCGAAGAACGAGCCGAAGTTGATGATCCAATAAAATGCATCGAACACCACCTTCGCGCGGTGCTTGTTCGTCTGGTCAAACTGATCGCCCACGAAGGCGGAGACGCAGGGCTTGATGCCGCCCGAGCCGAGCGCGATCAGACCCAGTCCGGTGTAGAATCCCGTCCGGTTGTTCTCAAAGAGCGCCAAGCACAGATGACCCGCGCAGTAGAGGAGGCTCAGCCAGAAGATGACGTTGTATTTGCCAAAAAACCGATCCGCCAACCAGCCGCCGAGCAGCGGAAAGAAATAGACGCCGATCACGAAGGTGTGGAACACATCCTTGGCTCCGCTGGCCCGATCGGCCTCCGGCAGATGCATCAGCAGCGACGACACGAGGAACACCGTCAGGATGTTGCGCATCCCGTAGAAACTGAAGCGCTCGCAACCTTCGTTGCCGATGATGTAGGAGATTTGGCGCGGGATGGGCGCCTGGGGGTCCGGCTGGCCGGCGGTGACAGGGGTGCTCATGGGTGACTGGCCGCCCACGCTGCGGGAAGTCGGCAAAAGCGCAAGCGGCCAGTCGGCCGCCGACGCGTCGCTCGTGTCCCGGTTGATTTCTGGGGTGGCATCGGCGGGCAATTCCGGTAGGTTGTCTTTCCAGTGCCTCGCGGCCCGTGAGTCCAGCCCTCAACTCCTTCAAGACCATGTCGAACGATCTCCTTATCATCCGCTCCACGGAGCTGCCATTGGAAACGGTCTGGCAGCGCCTCCCCGAGATTTCCGCGGCGCACAAGTTCGGTGTCCAGGCCACGCACAACCTGCGCGAGAAAATGGAAAGCAAGGGTGTGCCTTTCCATCGCGAGTGCCGCGTGATCGAGATCTGCAACCCAAGTCACGCGCAGGTCGTGCTCAACCAGGAGATCGAGATTTCCACCGCTCTGCCGTGCCGCATCTCGATCTATGAAGAAAACGGGCGCACAATTCTGGCGACGATGAAGCCCACGGCGATGCTCCAGATGTTCAATGCCCCGGGCGCCGCCGCCACCGCGAAAGAGGTGGAACGAGTCATGGTGCAGATCATGGACGAGACCTGCCGCGCCTGAGTCGCGCCACGCGCTCCGGCTGAACCGCCGGAGCGAGCGCGGCAGCAGGTGAATATTCGAATCCCACCGTGTTTTGAATCACGGGAATGCGCGTGAGCGGTCCCGGGCAGGTTCTGAGGGATGAACTCTAGAGGGTTTCGCTTGAACGAGCGTTCAGCGAGTATATATATTTTGACCAATCCATCCACGCCTTGGCCAAACACGTCAAAACGAACGGGCCAATCGTTTTGCGGCGTTCTCACGAACTCCGCGCGCATGGGATTACCAGGATGGTTGAGCCCGCGGGCGATCTGTTCGAGAGTCCGCTGATCGCGGTGGCGACAACCACGCTGCTTCTGTTTGCTGCCTCGGTCTCCTACCTCATTGGCCACACCGATTGGAAAAAGTGGAGCGAGAAGGCCGAGTCCAAACCGGCGGTCGCCGGTGCGGCGAAGCTGTCGACTGCCACGGTGGCGGATCAAAAGTTGGCCGCCTCGCTTGTATTTTCCGACGACGGCAACTTCGAGCCAGTCTACGACGACAGTCTGCTCGGGAAATATTTCGCCCCGGTGAAGATCGTCGAGATCAAGGAGCGGATCGCAGGCAAGGCACGGGAGGCCCGCCGCCAGACGGAGCTGGAGCGCCGCCAGCTGCTCGAACCACTCCTCGTCTTCGTCGATCGCAGCCTGAGTGAGTTTGGGCCGTTGACGCCGCTGGCCAATCGAACGGGAGCCGACCCGGCCGGCATCTGGACTTCGGCCAATCTCTCCGAGATCAGCACGTGGCTCGGTGCCTCGTCCCGGAAGTTTGCGGAGGAGAAACATGCCGACCGGCAGGATCACCTCGATGCGCTCGAGCGGCAACTGGGGCGGGAGAAGGAGCGCCAGAACCGGCTGCGCGGCGAACTGCGGGCGCTCAAGAGCGGCTTGTCCTTCGATTG
>JAUXOH010000174.1 GCA_030682505.1 Candidatus Didemnitutus sp.
AGGCAGATGCCGAGGACGGGTTGCGTGAGGGCGCGCACGCAATCGATCAGCCCCTTGGCCCGCAGGCGCTTCATGCCTTCGGCGGCGGAACCGACGCCGGGCAGAATCACCCGCTCAGCGGAGCGAATCACGGCGGGATCCGCGGTGAGTTCGCTCGCCACGCCGAGCCGCTCGAGTGCAAAGCGCACGGAGGCGATGTTGGCGCCGCCACTGTCGACAATCGCCAGCATCAAAGGACTCCCTTCGTGCTCGGGACGGTGCCGTCACCGGAACGCGCGATGGCGGGACGCAGCGCGCGCCCGAAACCCTTGAACAGCGCCTCAACAAGGTGGTGATTGTTTTCGCCCCGCACCGACATGTGGAGCGTGGCCGCCAACGAATCGCTCAATGAGCGGAAGAAATGCGGCACGAGTTCGGTCGGCAATTCACCGACCGTTTCGCGGGTGAAAGCCCCTTCGAAGACGAAGTAGGAGCGGCCGCTGAGATCAAGCGAGACCTGGGCGCAGGCCTCGTCCATCGGCAGCACGAAGCCATAGCGGCCCACGCCGCGCTTGTCGCCCAGCGCCTGTCGCAGGGCCTGCCCGAGCGCGAGGCCGACATCCTCGACGGTGTGATGCTCGTCAATCTCGAGATCGCCCCGGCACGCGATGGAGAGGCCGATGCCGGCGTTCTTGGCGATCTGCTCGAGCATGTGATCGAAGAAACCGATCCCCGTGGCGAGTTTGGCCGGACCCGGGGTGTCGAGGTCCACGCTGACGGTGATGGAGGTCTCCTTGGTCTGGCGCACCACCGTGGCGCGGCGCGGGGCGTCGATCAACTGGCGGGCAATTTCGGTCCAATTGAAATCGGTGCGACCATAGTGCAGGCCGGCGACTCCGAGAGCGGTGGCGAGTTGCAGGTCGGTTTCGCGATCGCCGATGACGGCGGAGGTGGCGCGATCCCACGTGGGGTCGCGCAGGTAATCGAGCAGGAGGCCGGGCTTGGGCTTGCGGCAATCGCAGCGATCGGCGGCGGTGTGCGGGCAAATCCGCACGGCCTCAAAGACGATGCCCTGCGACGCCAGCAGGTTGACGAGCAAATCCTGCAGCGGACGAAACTCGGACTCGCGAAAGCTGGGGGTGCCCAGGCCATCTTGATTGGTGACCATCACAAACGCGTAGCCGAAATCGCGCAACCGGCGCAGCGCCGGGACGACCTCGGGTTCGAGGGCGAACTTGTCGAGACGGTCGATCTGTTGGTCGAGCGGCTCCTGAATGAGCGTGCCGTCGCGGTCGATGAAGAGGATTTTTTTAGACACGGGAAAGGGTATCGATGACGAGTTGGTTGTCAGCCGCGGTGCCGACGGTGATGCGCACGGAATTGGGCACGTCCTTGCTGCGATCGCGGAGCACGAGACCGACCGCGCAGGCGGCGGCCATCACGCGCGGCACCCGGTGGACTTCGACGAGGAGGAAATTGGCGTCACTCGGCCAGACGCGGCGCACACAGGGCAGTTGCTTGAGCTCCTCCTCCAGCCGCCGGCGATCCGTGGACAGCTTGAGCGCCGAAAGCCGGGCGGCGGCGATCCCATGGCCGACCAAAGCCTCCAAGGCGGCCCGGGTGACAGGCGTGGGAATGGGATAGGGGGCGATGATCTTCTTGAGCACCTCGATCAGGGCCGGCGAACCCAGCAGGGTGCCGACGCGAGCGCCCGCGAGCCCAAAGGCCTTCGACAGCGTGCGCAGGATGACGAGATGCGGGTTGTCGCGGAGCGCCTCGACGAGGCTCGGTTCGGGCGTGAACTCCGCGTAGGCCTCGTCCACCACCACCATCGCGCGGCCCGCGAGCGATGAGATGACGTGCAGCACGGCGTCCCGATCAAGGAGTTGTCCGGTGGGATTGTTGGGCGAGCAAAGAAAGACGAGCTTCACCACGGGGCTGGCGGCGGCCACGACAGCGTGGGCGTCCAGGGCGAAGTCCTCCTCGCGGAGCAAGGGCACCTTCACGATCCCCGCGCCCTGAATCCCGGCGGCGACGGCATACATCCCGTAGGTGGGCGGCGTGATGAGAATCGAATCCTGCCCGGCGCGACAAAACGCGCGCAGTAGCAGGTCGATCCCCTCGTCGGAGCCGCGGGTGATCAGCGCGCGATCGGGGGTGACGCCGTAGAGCGAGGCGAGGCGCGTGACGAGTTCCGGCGGCTGCGGATCGGGATAGCGGTTGAGCCGGGGAACGCCCGCGTGCGGAGTGACGGGATTCTCGTTGGCATCGAGCCAAACCTGGCCGCCCGCCGATTCCTTGCGCGCCGAGCTATAGGGCGCAAGCTCGAGGATGTCGGGCCGGACGAGTGAGAGGACGGGATCGGGGGTCATCGAGAAAGTTGTTGGAGGCGGACGCTCACGGCACGTTGGTGGGCCGCGAGATTTTCCGCGAGGGCCAAGCGCTCGACCACGGGACCGAGACGCTGAAGTCCGCGGGGTGATGAGGTTTGCACCGTCATGGAGCGCAGGAAATCCGCCAGGCCGAGGCCGCTGCAGGAGCGCGCCCAGCCGTCGGTGGGCAAGACATGATTGGTGCCGCTGGCGTAGTCGCCGAGGGATTCCGGGGTCCACGGACCGAGGAACACGGACCCCGCGGACGTGATCCCGGCGAGGAGGGCCCGGGGTTGTTTGACCTGAAGAATCAAATGCTCGGGCGCGTAGGCATTGGCGATTTCGACAGCTTCCCTGGCCGTTGCGGCCACGAAGATGCGGCTCGCGGCAAGGGCGCGCCGGGCAATGCCGGCGCGGGGCAGGACGGCGAGTTGCCGGGCAATTTCCTTTTGCACGCGGGTGGCGAGTGGAGCCGACAGGGTCACCAGCACGACCTGCGAGTCGGGGCCGTGCTCGGCTTGGGAGAGCAGATCCGCGGCCACAAAGCCGGCGTTGGCGGTGCGATCGGCAACCACCATGACTTCCGAGGGTCCGGCGGGGAGATCGATCGCGACGAGGGCACCGGAACGGGAAACCTGCCGCTTGGCCTCGGTGACGAAGGCATTGCCCGGGCCGAAGAGTTTGTCGCAGGCCGGCACCGAGCGCGTGCCGTAGGCCATCGCCGCGATGGCTTGGGCTCCGCCGATCTTGCACACGGTGGTGATGCCGCAAAGTTGCGCGGCGTAGAGAATCCACGGATTGATGCGGCCGTCGCGTCCCGGGGGCGTGCACAGCACGCGCTGCGGGCAGCCCGCGAGTTGCGCCGGCACGCCCAGCATGAGCGCGGTCGAAAACAGCGGCGCGCTGCCGCCGGGCACGTAGAGACCAACGCGCGCGATGGGGCGGGAGATCTTTTCGCAGACGATGCCGGGGGTGGTCTCCACCCGCAGCGCGACGGGTCGCTGGGCCGCGTGGAATTTGCGCAGGTTGCGGCAGGCGGTGCGCAGCGCGGCTTTGTCGGCGGGGAGCAGCAGTTTTTCCGCGGCGGCAAATTCTCCGGGGGTGACGCGGAGCGAACGCACGTCAACGCCGTCGAACTGCGCGGTGAAACGGCGCAGGGCCCGGTCGCCGTCGCGCCGGACCGCCCCGAGGATGCGGGTCACCGCCGCCGTGACCTGCGGGCGCGAAGCCTGCGCCGGACGGGCCAGCGCGGTCGTGCGCTGGCGGGCGGTGAGGCGTTTCCAGGTGAGCGGTTTCATCGGGCGCACGTTACAGCATCATCTTTTCGATGGGGAGGACAAGGATGCTGGTGGCGCCGACGCGCTTGAGCGACTCCATCGTTTCCCAGAAGACGGCCTCCTGGCAGACGGCATGGAGGGCGACCCGGGAGTCATCGCCCGCGAGTGGCAAGATGGTGGGGTTCTCCGAGCCCGGCAGGAGTCGCTTGATCTCCTCCAGCGCCGCCTTGGGCGCGTGGAGCATGATGTATTTGGCCTCGCTCGCCAGCTGCACGCCGTCGATGCGGCGGAGCAGGATTTCGAGGACGTGTTGTTTGGCGGGATTGAGGTCGCGGGCGCCGCGAATCAGGACGGCGGTGCTCCGGAAGATGGTCTCGACCGCGCGGAGTTTGTTCGCCTCGAGCGTGGAACCGCTGGCGACGAGATCGCAGATGGCCTCGGCGAGGCCGAGCCGCGGGGCGATTTCAACGGAGCCGCTCAGCATCACGACCTCGGCCGTGACGCCCCGTTCGGTGAGGAAACGCTGGGTCAACCGCGGGTAGCTGGTGGCAATGCGGACTCCGGCGAGGTCGGCCGCGCTGCTGTAGGCGCGCTCCTCGGGCAGGGCGATGGCGAGGCGGCACGCGCCGAACTCGAGGTCGCGTTCGGTGACGTAACCGGTACCCGCGCCGTTGTTGCGCCGTTCCAGTGCGGTTTCTTCGAGCACATTGGTGCCGACGATGCCGAGGTCGCACACGCCGTCCATGACGAGTTGCGGGATGTCGTCATCGCGCACGAAAAGGAGATCCAGCGGGAAATTTTCGGAGTGGAGCAGGAGGCGCTCCTTGGGGGCCTTGACCTTGATTCCACAGCGCGTGAGCAGGTCGAGCGAGTCGGACGAGAGGCGGCCGCTTTTCTGCACGGCGAGGCGGAGGCGGTCCTGGGGAGGTGTGGCGGGTGGCATGGTAAGGGGGCCGCCGCACAGTGGGCTCGGATACCGGGCAAAGAAAACCCCGGCGGAGCGTGCCAGCCGGGGTAAAAAGTCTTGGAACTCATCACCGCAGAAAGGCACATCCGAGCCTTCCTGGGCGGGAAGGCTAAGAGACGTGGTGATGGTGATGGTTGGAGATCATCGGTTGATCAGTCCCGCAAAAAAACGCGGCCACCCCCGGCAGGGCAAGACCTATTTGGGTTTGTGACACACACGCCCCCGGGCGTTTTGTTCACGGCAGCTTGGCCTGGATCAACTTGCTCACCGCACCGAAGTCGATGAGCGAGGCATCGGGATGTTGTTTGAGCACGCCGATCACCTTGCCCATTTCCTTCTTCGAGGCGGCGCCGGTGGTGGCGATGGCCTCGGCGATGAGGGTTTCGAGTTTCGCGGCATCGAGCCCGGCGGGCAGGTATTTTGCCAGAAAGCCGATCTCGGCGGTGTTCGCGGTCGCCAAATCGGCGCGGCCGCCCCGCTCGAACTCCGCGCGCGCATCGGTGAGGTTCTTCACCGCCCTGCGGATGGTGGCGACGGCGAGGGGGTCGTCGATCGGTTTGCTGGCGTCCATGGCGGCGCGCTGGATGGCGGCGTCCATGGTGCGGAGGGCGAGCGCGAGGTCGCGGTCGCGGGCTTTCATTGCGGCGACGATATCCGCGCGCAGGGTTTCGTAAACGGTGGCCATAGGATGGAGCATGCCCATGGCCGACCCGAGCGAAAGCGCTATGTTGCGCGCGGGTTGGATTTGGCGGGAATTATGGTCGCGGCGACGGCAAAAGACAGCGCAGCATTGAACGAAACCCCGTTCCCTGTGTCCTACTGTGCCGTGCTCCCCCGTCTCCTTTCCCTTCTTGCTCTGGCGATGACGCTGGCGCTGCCCGCCTGGGGTTCCGAATCGCTGGCGGAAAAATCGCTGCGCGAAACCGTGGCGCGTGAGCGCGACCTGTTCGCCCGCGCCGAGGCGGAGGGCGAGCACCTCGATGACGCGAGATTCGTGGGCGACGCCAAGGCGGTTGCCGGCAGCTACGACGTGTTGATTCAGAAGAACCCGACCTTCGCCCCGGCCTTCGTCGCCTACGGGATGTTTTTGGGCAAGATCGACATGAACCGCGCGGCGGTCGCCATGTTCCTCCGGGCCAACAAACTCGATCCGCACATTCCGCTGGTCAAGAATCAGCTGGCGAAGCACCTCGCCGAGGACGGCAAGCCCCTGGAGGCGCTGCCCTATTTGCTGGCGGCAATCGATCTGGCGCCGGGCGAGCCGCTTTACCACCTGCATCTCGCCTCGCTGTTGCTGGCGGGGCGCGACGATTTCATCCTGAGCGGCGAGTGGACGCGGGTCGCCCTCGACCAGGCGATGCTGGAGGCTTTCCAGCGCGGAGCGGATCTGGCCGCCGGGGACTTCTCCTATGCCTACCAGCACGCGAAGGCTTATTATGAAGTCGAGCCGCCGCGCTGGGAGGAAGCCCTCGGCGTGTGGGAAAAGCTCGGCGCCCGGGCCGCCACGACCTCGACCAAGCAACTCGTGAAGCTGCACCGTGCCAATGTTCTGGTGCAGCTTGATCGGATCGTTGAGGCGCGGGCGTTGCTGGATGAGGTGACGGACCTGCAGCTCATGGGAGAGAAAAAGCCGGTGCTCGAGGCCATCGCGGCCAAGCGGCCGACCCAATAGGGCGGCCGGGGGTCGCCCGGCCGGCGACGCGGAACCGTCAGCGCTTGCGCACCTTCGCGCAGGCTGCAAATTTCCCCTTATGGATGTAGTCAAACAGCTCGAACGAATTTTCGGACGCTATGCGATTCCGAACCTTTCGCTCTACCTGGTGATCGGACAGGTCTTTTTCTGGAGCGTCTCGTTTCTCGGATT
>JAUXOH010000185.1 GCA_030682505.1 Candidatus Didemnitutus sp.
CCCCGCCGCCACCTCCGCCTCCGCCAAAAAAAACAACGAACACTCCCCCGCCACCACCTTGGCCACCTTGGCCGAATACTTCGCGGAAAATATCAAACGGATCATGGAAACCTCCCCCACCTTGGCCAAATCCACCCGGGCCACGTTGGCCACCTCCATTCTGAAAGGCCGCGTGGCCATAGCGATCGTAGGCGGCCCGCTTTTCGGGATCCTTCAGCGCTTCGTAGGCTTCCGAGACCTTCTTGAACATCTCCTCCGCCTCCTTGTTGCCCGGATTCTTGTCCGGGTGAAACTGCACGGCCTTCTTGCGATAGGCCTTCTTCAATTCGTCATCGGTCACACTTTTCGTGACCCCGAGCAACTCGTAGTAATCCTCTTTCTTGGACGTCGCCATGGTCAGGCCTTCGCCTCCGATTTGGCCGGCCCACTGGAAACCACCACCGAAGCAGGGCGGAGCAATCGGCCATTCAGCGAATAGCCCAAGCGCACCACCTGCGTCACTTGTTCGGCCGGCACGTTGGCGTCCGGTTGGTGAGAGATACAGTCGTGCAGGTTGGGATCAAAGGCTTGGCCGACTGGATTGATCTCCTTCAACCCGTGGCGGGAGAGCGTGGATTTGAACTGTTCGAGCACCATCGTGACGCCCTCGACGATCGATTGCCCATCATTCCCCTGCTGCGCCGCAGCCGCGAGGCCGAGGCTGAGGTTATCCATGATGGGAATGATATCTTCGACCACGTTGGCGGCCGCGTATTGACGCAGCTCGTCTTTCTCGCGCAGCGTGCGCTTCCGGAAATTTTCCATGTCCGCCACGGTGCGGAGATAGCGCTCGTGATTGGCGGCCGCCTCGGCCCGGGCGGCAGCGAGTTGCTCCTCCAAGGTCAGCACCGGCGCGGGCGCGGCATCGGCGGCGGCGGCGTCGGGAGGAGTGTTCGTGGTGTCGGTTTGGCTGGTATCGCTCATGCGGAGCTGCGGAGGTTAGGTCTAAGGTTTCTTTTTATCAAGTGACTGCATCAGGCCCTTCAAGGTGTCGCCGGCCTTCTTGCCGGTCTCTTTCAGGGTACCACCCGCATCTTTCACAAGGTCGCCGGAGTTCTGCAACAACTGTGTCGCATCCTGAAACATGCCGCCGACCGCGTCACTCACGACACTCAGGGCGGCGCCTTGGAACGGACTGACGAGGGCAGCCACGCTATCGACGTCGCGCAACTCGCGGTTGATGGCCAAATTGTATTCGCGCACGACCGGCTTGCGGCCCGAGTGGTCAGCGTAAGTCAGCCGATCAAACTTCACCATCAGGCGGCGGATGAGAAATTCCGGCGATTTCCCGGTTTCCGGTTTGGGCGACCCCGCACCCGCTGGGCTCGCCGGACCGGTCAGCCCTTCTTGGAAGACGAGGATGTTGAAAATTCCTTCGCTGTTTTTCACCAGAGTCACGTGGGTGACGTCGACCACGATCTCGTCGGCGATCAATCGCCCCTTGAACAGCGACATCAATTCCGCGTCGGCTCGCAACGCGCGCAGATTGAGGAAGGCCGTTTCGGTCCACCCGGGTGGATTCTTTACCACCAAACCTGCGAGGCGAACCTTGGCGGTCAGCGGATTGACCGAGAGCTCGTTGATCGTTAGCTCAAAACCCGTCTTCGACCTCACCACCGAGGCCACGATCTTGGGCAGCAACAGCACCCAAGCCAGCGCGAACCCGCCGACAACCAGTCCGAAAAACAGCAGGGTTTTCGCGAGGAATCCGCCGCGGTGGGGACGGACAGTGAAGAGGGGATCAGTCGATCTCATGGGACGTGAAGTTGTCAGTAATCAGCACAGTCGCACTTTCCGCCACTGCAAACTCGAAACCATCCGCGAAAGGCAACAGGACGTTTGCCCCCCGCCCCAGAGTCGATTCCCCTTCTTTCAGCGCGCCGTCGACCACCGACAAGATGCGAACCTGCTCCCGGGCGGCTAAACTCAAGCGCTCTCCCGCGTCGAGCCGGATGCGTCGGATGCGGAACTCGCGACAGTCGGCGAGCACAAGCTGCGGGTCGGCCGCGCGGATCAACTTCGGTGGGCGCGCGGTGTTGGCGGCGAAACAGGCGAGCGACTGTTCGACGTGCAACTGGCGCAGCTTTCCATCCAATCCCACGCGACCCCAGTCATAGACCCGGTAGGTCGTGTCGGAATTTTGCTGAATCTCGAGAATCACATTTCCCGCATCAATCGCGTGCATCACACCGCTCTCGATGAGCAAAGAGTCGCCCGCTGCGGTCGAATGACGCTCCACGAGCGTTTCCGCCGCTTCACTCGCGAGCGCAGTCCGAAACTGCGCGGCATCCACCCCTGCCTTCACGCCGGCCAGCACGGCGGCGCCCGCCGTCGCGCGAACGACATACCAGTTTTCCGTCTTGGGCTCGCCTCCGAACTCCCGGGCGACACTCGCCGGCGGATGCACCTGCAAGCTCAGGCGTTCCCGGCAATCCAGCCACTTGACCAGAATCGGGAAACGCCGCATCGGATCCCAACCGGGACCCATGATTTCCGCGCCCCGAGCTTCGATGAGCGCACGCAATGTGCGTCCAACCTCGATCCCCCCGCTCACGACCGATTGCGCCTCAGAACGATCCACAATTTCCCAGCTCTCACCGATCGGCTGAGAACCGGAAACTTCGCGCCCGAGCCAGTCCGCGAGCGCCCGGCCACCCCAGACGCGCCCGTGATAAATCGGCTGAAATTGAAGGAACGGCATGTTCGTTGAGCGTAAAAGAGTTGGGAGATTTACGGAACGGGGAATTTACATTGACCCCCCGTCACGCTACACGACTTTAAGGTCACTGAAATGCCCAAAGCCGCGAGTTCAAATTCCAAGTATACCGATCCGTCGTTCGAGGCTCCTCACTACCGCCCGAATTGGCTCGGAGCCGTGCTTTGTTTTGTTCTGGGCGTGTTGATCATCGTCGCGATGGCCGACTATGAACCGAGCCAGACCGCTTACATGCAACAGGGCGCGAAGTCCGAGGTCGTCAACGGCACGATGACCCACCTCACCGTCTAGACCGGGGCCGGACCCAACCTCGTGGGTGACGTTGGGGCAGATCTTTCCTTCGCCAATTTCGCCGTGCTGGGCGGCACCGCGTGGCTCGTTCCGCTCTTCCTGCTTTGGATGGCCTATACCTACGTGCGCAGCGCGCGACACCTCACGGGCACGCGTCTGGTGGCCATGCTCTTCTGCTTGATCACCGGCTCCACCCTGCTGGCGATGCAGGACTTTATTTTTTTTGATCAGGGCATCTATACCCAAGGCGCCGGTGGTTACTCGGGCCGGTTCTTCTTTGACGCGGTTCTGCACGACAATCTCGGCGTTTTCGGCACCGCCTTCCTGATGGGCGCAATCTACCTCACGAGCTTGCTCTTCATCTTCACGCGGGACATCACCGCCGAGTTCGAAAGATTGCTGCACAATTTCTCGGAGTGGCGCAAGAAGCGCGCCGCACTCAAGGCCGCGCGAATCGAAGAGCGCCAGAAACAGCGCGAAGAAGCCGCCAAGGCCAAGATCGCCGCGGCGGCGGCCGTCGTGTCCCCGCCCCTTCGTCCCGGTCAGACGGTCCCTCCTTTTGGCGTTCCTTCCCGGAAAATCGTGCTGCCGAAGGCTGAAGATTCGATCCTCGACGCGCCGCAGCCCGCCGAGCCCGTGAGGGCACCGGCGCCGAGCACCAAGCAGCTCGCCCTCGCCACCGGCAAACTCGCCCTCAATATTGTCAAGGCCGAGGAAACCAAGAAGGCCAAGGTCGTTCTCCCTCACAGCACGGACAAGGATTACGAGTTTCCCCCGATGAAGCTGCTCAAGGATCAGGTGAAAATCTCCGCCGCTGACAGCGAAGAAGAGCACAGTCAAAATGCCGAGAATCTCCTCCGGATATTAAAGGAGTTCGGCGTCGAGGTTTCCCTCGGGGAGATCCACGTCGGCCCGGTCATCACCCGCTACGAAGTCGTTCCGGCTCCGGGCGTGCGCGTTGAGAAGATCTCCGGCCTCGACAAGAACATCGCGCTGGGGATGCGCGCCCAGTCGGTGCGCATTCTGGCGCCGATTCCCGGCAAAGCCGCCGTGGGCGTCGAGGTTCCGAATCAGAAACCGACGCCGGTCGGCATGCGCGAAATTCTGGAAAGCGAAGACTGGGCACACACGAAGGCCGAACTGCCGGTCGCCCTCGGCAAAGACGTTTCCGGCAAGCCCTTGGTCTCGGATTTAACCAAGATGCCCCACTTGCTCATCGCCGGCGCCACCGGCTCTGGCAAATCCGTCTGCGTCAATTCCATCATCGCCTCGATCCTTTATTCCAAGAGCCCCAAGGATGTGCGCCTCATCATGGTCGATCCGAAGGTGGTCGAACTGAAGGTCTTCAATTCGCTGCCCCACATGTTGATTCCGGTGGTGACGGAGCCCAAGAAAGTTCCCGCTGCACTCAAGTGGCTCCTCAGTGAGATGGAGCAGCGCTACCAGATCTTCGCCAAGTCGAATGTCCGCAACATTTCCGGTTTCAATAACCGCAAGAAGGAAAGTCCGGAGGCTGCGCTGCCTGAGTTGCAGTCTGAACTTGCGGGCGTGGCCTTGGACGACATCGAGATTCCCGAACGACTCCCTTACATCGTGGCGATCATCGACGAGCTCGCGGATCTGATGATGATTGCTCCGGCGGAAATCGAGACGAGCATCGCCCGCCTCGCCCAACTTGCGCGCGCGGCCGGCATTCACCTGATCATCGCGACGCAACGCCCGTCGGTCAACGTCATCACGGGCGTGATCAAGGCCAACCTTCCCGCCCGCATTGCCTTTCAAGTCGCTTCCCAGATCGACTCGCGCGTGATCCTCGACGGCAAAGGCGCCGAGACCCTGATTGGCCGCGGCGACATGCTTTTCACCCCACCCGGCACGTCGCGCGTCGTGCGCGCCCAGGGCGCGTTTGTGGCCGACGAGGAAGTCGCCGCGGTCGTCGAGTTCCTCAAACGCAATGGGCCGCCCCAATACGCGCTGGCCGTTCAGCAGCAAATCGACCGCGAGTCCCGCGAAGACGACGAAGAAGACAGCGGCGAAACGAGCGACCTGGGCGACGATCAGGAGCTGTTTCTCCAGGCGTTGGACATGCTCAAATCGACCCGCCGCGCCTCGACCTCCATGATTCAGCGCCGGCTCCGCATCGGCTACAATCGCGCCGCGCGCATCATGGATTTGATGGAAGACAAGGGGGTGGTCGGCCCTGAAAACGGGTCCAGCCCGCGCGAAATCCTGGTCGATCTCGACACCTACCAACCGTGATTAATGGCTTTTGGCTTTAAAACCCCGCTCAAAACGACTTAAGGAATCCCATGCAGACGCTCGGCGAACGACTGGAAGAAGCGCGGAAGCGCAAAGGTATTTCAATCCGTGAAGCTGCGGAAGCCACGAAGATTCGCGGGGACTACCTGCAAAAATTTGAAGCCAACACGTTTGGGGTCGACCTGCCCCCACTCTATATTCGGGGCTTCGTCCGCAATTACGCGCGCTTCCTCGAATTGGATCCGGCGCGCTTTCTGGCCGAATACGATTCGTTGATCGCTGGCGAACGCAGCGCTCCGCGCCGCGACACCCGCGAAAACTACGGCCGCGTGGAATTTGGCGGCGATAGTGCCGAAGCCGACAGCCCCGCTCCGACCACCACCGGTGGCTTGGATCCGGTGATGTTGAAGAACCTCCTCCTAGGCGGTGGGGCCGTCGTTCTCATCTTGATTATCGTGCTCGTCATCAATTCCCTCACGAGCTCCTCCGATACCCGCGGAGCTTCGAAAGAAGCAGCCAAGGACGCCGCCCCAGCGCATAGCTCCGTTGCCGCCCAGAACTTGACCGCCCAGACGGTCACTTTCACGGCCCTCGATCGCACGCGCATCAAGATCGTCCGCGACGACGACAAGAGCATTATCTACGATGGCACCTTCGCGCGGGGCGAGACCCGATCCATACGCAAGACCGGTGTCTTGCTGGTGACAGTGGAAGATCGCACCAGGTTGCGCATGGAAGTAAACGGCCGCTCCATGGATATTCCGCTCTTCGAAACCGGTAACTACGGGCGGTTCAAACTCGACTGAGTTCCCGAAACCAACCTCCGAAAAAGGCCGGCAATCGCCGGCCTTTGTTTTTAGCAGAAAAGGTTAGCGCAGTCCGACCGGCGGGCCCAGCACCTCGCGCAAGACAAACGCCCGGCGCAACGCAGCGGGATCCCTTAAATCCTCCAAAAGTGCGCCGCGATTCTTCCGCCGCTCCACGGTGGTGGCAGCCACGGTCTGTTGCTCCAACAAGGCCCGCCGCTGTGCCGACGCCTTGGCGGACTCCAGTTGGCGGAATCTCTCCGCCAGCGCGGTCTGTTGTTCAAGAACCTCCGCCGCGTGCTCCGCGGCCACTTGTGCCGCGAGGTTGGGAACCCGCGGTGCGCGCTCGGGCAGGGCTTCCCGGACGATCTCGCGCAGAAAAGGCGGCAGTTCTTCCAGGGCTTCCGTTTGGCGTTCGACCGGCGCCTCCTCGCGAGGAGAGCGCTGCCTTTGCTCGATCTTGCGCTGGATATCCTCGCGAATCTTGCGCGTGCGTTCCCCCAAGGCCGGATCCTCAAACTCCGCCTTCTGTGGCGTTGCCCCCCCGGCATCGTCGCCGCTCTTCTTGCCCTTGATGGATTGAAGGAGCTGCGCCACGACACCGGCGATGATCAGGAGCGTCCAAAGATTTTCGAGAACCCACTTCATGTTGGGAGGAGGTGTTTAATCAGAGGTGAAGAATCGCTGAAGCGGAGTCGCTCCAGTGGCGTTACTGCTTCTTGCCTTCGGGATTGGCGATGGAGCCGCGCAT
>JAUXOH010000195.1 GCA_030682505.1 Candidatus Didemnitutus sp.
ATGCCAGATGTTCAGAAACACGACCTTCACCCCGGGATTGGCCGCGATGAATTTCGCCCAGCCCTCCGGTTTCATCTCGGCATGGCAATTGGGACACCAGGGAGCCCAGAAGTGCACCACCGTCACCTGCGGGCCCGCGACAATTTCCGCCACCTGCGCCTCGACGGGATCGGGGGCGGTTTCCGCCGCCACCGCCACGGAACCGAGGGCCAACGCAAGCATCGAGGTCAGGGGTTTCATCCCTTGCACCATGCGTGGAATCCGGCCCGACGCCACCGCGGAATCGTCCGCCCCCTCACAACCAAGTCGAAATTTCGTCCAGGGATTTCTTCTGCTTGGCCAGCGCGGGCACTTGGGCCGCTTCCCCGGGATAGCCGACCACCAGAACGAGAAAGGGTTTGTCCTGCGGGGGTCGCCCGCAGATTTCGTTGAGGAAGTTCATCGGGCTTGGCGTATGCGTCAGCGTGGCCAGGCCCGCATGATGCAACGCGGCGATCAAGAACCCGCAGGCGATGCCGGTGGATTCCTTCGGATAATAGGTGGGATGCTTTTCCCCGGCGGCGTCGGTGTAGTTGTGGCAGGCAAAGATCGCGATGATCCACGGCGCGGTCTCCAGAAAGGGCTTGTCCGGCCCGGTGCCGAAAGGGGCCAGTGCGTCCAGCCATTCATCAGGCGCGCGGCCGCCGTAAAATTCGCGCTCCTCCGCCTCCGCCGCCTCGCGCAGGCGGCGTTTGACGGCCGGGTCGCCGATGACGGCGAAGTGCCACGGTTGCAGATTGGCCCCGTTGGGCGCCGTGCCCGCCGCGCGCAGGCAGTCGGCAATGATCTCGCGCGGCACCGGACGATCCGAAAAATCACGCACCGTATGCCGGCGGCGAATCTGGAGATAGAAATCCTGGGCGCGACGACGCATCTCGTCTTCCGAATGCGTCTCAAATGAAAGCGGGGTCAGGCTCATGGGTGGGGCAGGCTCGGATCATCAAAATCGAGCGGGAAAACGCACGCCAATTTCGCCGCCGTCCCCGCCCCGTGCACACGTGTTGCTTTTCTTTTCCCGTTCCACCGTCGGACGTTGTCCAAACGCGATTTTTCCCCTACCATGGTGGCAATGAACGAAAAAATTATTGTTCGCGGCATCCACGTGACCCTCACCCCGACCCTCTCCGCGATGATGGAAGAGAAGGCCGAGCGCCTGCTCCGCCATAATTCGCACATCATCCGGGTGCGCCTCGACCTTGAGTTCGACCAGTCCAAGGACGTGAATCACCGCTTCATCGCCAAGGGCCAGATCGAAATCGACGGACCCAACCTCGTCGCGTCCGCCGAAACCGAAGATGGCTACAAGTCCGTCGATCAACTGATCGACAAGCTCGACCGCCTCCTCGGCGACCGGCACGCCAAGCGGGTCCACTCTCGAAACGACGAGCGCAACCAAGCCCCCGACGTGTTGCACGGCAAGGTGTGAGTTGGCTGCCGCCACTTGCCGTCCCGCGACGGTCCGAGCCCCGCCACCGCGCGGGGCTTTGTTTTGCCCGCATGCGTCGCGTCGCCTACCGGTAACGCTCGTTCAACTCCACGGGCTGCGACTTCCGGCGCAGGCGCAGGTTCAACATTTCCACTCCGAACGAGAAGGCCATGGCGAAGTAAATGTAGCCCTTCGGGATATGGAAGCCCATGCCCTCCGCGATCAGCATCGTGCCGATGAGGAGCAAAAACGACAGCGCCAGCATCTTCAGTGTCGGGTGCTGGTTGACGAAGTTGCTGATCGAGGTCGCCGACACCAGCATCACGACCATCGAGATGATCACGGCGAGCATCATGATCGCGAGGTGTTGCGCCATGCCCACCGCCGTGATCACGGAGTCGAGCGAGAACACGACGTCGAGCAGCATGATTTGCACGAGCACCTTGCCAAAGGTCGTCACGCCCGCCGGGTTGCCGCTGCCGTCCTCGCCCTCGAGCTTGTGGTGAATTTCCATCGTGCTCTTCACGAGCAAAAACAATCCGCCGACCAGCAGGATCAGGTCCCGCCCCGACACGCCATGGTCGAACACGCTGAAGAAGGGCGTCGTGAGCTTGGCCATCCACGCGATGCTGGCGAGGAGGAGCAGGCGCATGACCAGGGCCAGCATCAGGCCGATCTGCCGCGCGCGGTGCTGCTGGTCGGCCGGCAGCTTGCCCGCGAGAATCGAGATGAAGATGATGTTGTCGATCCCGAGCACGATTTCGAGCCCGGTCAGGGTGAGCAGACTGATCCATGCCTGCGGTTCGGAGAGCCATTCCATGCGCAGGAGTCAGCCGCAGCCGGCGCCCCCCGTCAACGGACCAGCCGTGGAAAAACCGGCCGAAGATTTCACCCGCCCGCCGCCGCGACCAGCCCGACTCCTCCTCAGTCCTGCTTCTTCGCCGGATTCGCGAACCAGAGATACACGGCCACGAGGATCAGCGCAAAGGGCCAGAAGGGCCGTGCCCAACGGAACCATTCCCGCAGGTCCGGCCCCCCCATCTGGGTTAGCCCGGCAAAGACCATCGCGCCCGCCGGCCAGAACGGCCACAGCACGCGCCGGTTGAAAGCGAGCTTGGACAGCACCACGATCAACACCCAGCCACCCGCAAAACAGAAGAGAAAGACCGCCGTGCCCGAGGCCCGGCCGAGATCGAGGAGCTCCTGCAATAGCAACCCCGTGCCGAGCCCGCTCAAGATGCCGCCGGGGACGAGCAGCCCCCACTCGCGCGCCCACAGGGACCAGACCAAAAAGGCCAGCCCGAGAAACAGCGGCACCAGCTTGCCGAAATTCAGGTTCGTATATTGGCCGACCAAGGCAGCGCCGGCCACGAGCAACAAGATCACCGCTGTCATGCGGCGGGAACGGACGGCTTTCTCGGCGGGAGGAATCAAGGTTGGCTCTTCCATGGGGATCAGGGGTTGGGGGTGCAACGGGCTAGTCGCCCTCCTTCCTGTCAGGTCCGCCCCGATCCGTCACTGCGGAAAATTCCGCCCGTGGTCGTGAGGAAGATAAATGAACCACGGAGACACGGAGGGCACAGAGAATGCCTCTCCGTCATCCATGCTTGGTTCCAATCTCTGTGTTCTCCGTGCCTCTCCGTGCTCTCTGTGGCAATGATCCATTCCGACCTCGGTGCCCTCCGTGCCTCTGTGGTTCAAAACCCCTTGTTCTCAGGACAGACTCGGCGGTTGAAGTTGGCGGGAATTCCCTGCTGTGTGGTTGGAGACCAACCAGCGACCATGACGTCCTACCTCCAACTTTTCCTCACGGTGCTGCCCGTGCTCGTGCTGATCGCCTTGGGCGTCCTGCTTCGCCGCGCGGAGTGGATCAAGGCCGAGGCGGAGGAGAGCCTGTTCAACCTCGTGATCAAGGTGCTCACGCCCTGCCTGATCTTCGATGCCGTGGCGGGCAACGCGATGCTGCGCGAGCCGGGCAACCTCCTGATGGCGCCGCTGACGGGCTTCGGGCTGACCCTGCTCGGCATCGCCGTGGGCTACGGCGTGGCGCGCGGCCTCGGCCTCGGCGTGGGCCAGGGCCTGCGCACCTTCGCGCTGACGGTGGGCATCGCCAACTACGGCTACCTGCCGCTGCCGATCATGGAATCCCTTTTCGGGCCGGAAAGCCGCGGCCTGTTGCTCGTGCACAACGTCGGGGTCGAGGCGGCGATCTGGACCGGCGGCGTGCTGGTGGTGAGCGGCATCTCGCTGCGGGACGGCTGGCGGAAATTACTCAACCTGCCGCTGCTCGCCCTGGTGCTGGCGTTGATCGTGAATCTGTCGGGCCTGAGTTCGCAGGTGCCGTTGGTGTTGATGAAGTCGATCAAGCTGCTGGCCGTGTGCGCGATCCCGATGGGCCTGATCATGTCGGGCGTGTCGATCCAGCCGCACCTCAACGACCCGGGAAAACTCTTCGAGCCCCGCATCAGCCTCGGCGCCTGCCTCGTGCGGCTCGCGTTGCTGCCGGTGATCTTCTTGGCCATCGCCAAGTTCGGTCCCTACACGGTGGAGATGCAGCGGGTGATCGTGGTGCAGGCGGCCATGCCCACCGCGGTGATCTCGATCATTGTCGCCCGCGTCTATGGTGGCCAGCCGCTGACCGCGGTGCAGATCGTGCTCATGACGACCACGCTCGCGATGTTCACCATCCCGGCGTGGATCCAAGTCGGCCTGCAGGTCATCGCCCCCTAGCCGCCGGACGGGGGGGTCGAACCACGGAGACACCGAGAGCACGGAGTTTCCGGCATCGGCAGGAACCGGGGAAAAGACCAAGGGGGACCATCATTCCTCTCCGGATTCGTGCGCATCCGTGTCCTCCGTCCCTCGGTGACCACGGGTCTCCCGT
>JAUXOH010000232.1 GCA_030682505.1 Candidatus Didemnitutus sp.
TTGATCTTGGGTTTGGGGGCGGGGAGGTGAAGGCGGTTGGCCAGCTCGACGAGCCGGGTGCGCAACATTTCGTTTTCCTCCTCGGGCGTCTTGTGGAAGACCGAGCGCTGCGTCACGCGTTCGGCGAGCTCCGTGCTGAGGATGAAGATGTGGTCGTTTTGCACGAAGAGGAGGTTGCCGCGCTTGGCGACAATCGGCGCGGCCGAGGGGAGATCCAGGACGTTGCCCTGGGCCGCGAAGGAGGAGCCGCCCGGGAGCAAAGTGAAGACGAGCAGCGCCCCGTCGCGAATATCCGGAGTGAAGAGGCTGAGCTCGTTGGTGGCGCCCGGGAAACGCTGCACGAAATTGGGCATGACGTGCTGTCCGAAGAAGTAGCTCAGGAATTCCTTGATCCCGCGAGTGTCGCGCTCCCAGCGCGTCGTCATGTCGAGCGGGAAGCACGCAATGCTGATGTAGATGCTGACGTCGTCGCTGAACGTCACGACGTTCTCGGTGTCGAAGATATGGCCGCCGAGTTCGGGCAGGACCGGCACCGCGATCCGGTAGCGATTTTCCGGGGCGACGTAATGGGAGCCCTTCAACTCGCCATAGAGTCCGCGAATGGGTGTTCCCTGGGTCATCCCGACGTGGGCGGCGCCAACCGCGAGCAGCAGCGAGGCGAAAAAGCGCAAGGACGTCATGGGGAGGCGGGCAAGGTGCGGGAGCCGGCGGGATTTTTCAAGCATCGGCACGCTGGTTCAGACGTCGAGTTGTTGCCAAAGTGCCACGGGGATGTCTTCCGGCCGGGCGCGACCGTCCAAACCCGCCGCCGGAAGCAGCGCCAGCCAGCGCGCGCCGCCGTCCGGCAGTTTGTCGCGGAGGAGGGACGCGATCTGCTTGCGCCGTTGCTGGAAGCACGCGCGGATCAGCAGCTTGGTCGCCGGGGAAAAGATGAAGGGCGCGGGGCGGCGCACGAGATTGAGCAAGACGGACTCGATGTCGGGAGCCGGATAGAAGCATCCGGCGCCGACCTTGTGCCCCCGATCGGTGGCGAATGCGGACTGCACGAAGATGGAAATGGCGCCGAACTGCTTCGAACCGGGACGGGCGACGTAGCGCTGCGCCGCTTCCTGCTGCAGCATCAGCACCATGCGCGCCGGCAGCGGGCCGCTGAGGATCGCATCCATCCACGGCGTGGAGATGGCGTAGGGCAGATTCGCGACAATCTTGTAGTTGGCCTCGCGCTCCGCGGCCAGCGCCGCTCGCGGATGTTCCACGCCGTCGCCTTCCAGCAAGTGCAACTTGGGATGCAGCGGCACGAGGGTCTCGCGCAGGTGGGCCGTGAGGTTTGCATCCAACTCGACGGCCCACACCTCGGCCCCGGCCTCGAGCAGGGCGGTCGTCAACGTGCCCAAGCCCGGCCCGACCTCGACGACGGCGTCCCCGGCTTGAATCCCGGCCAGCTCGAGCGATTTGCGGACGATGTTGCCGTCGATCAGAAAATTCTGCCCCAAGAACCGCTTGGGTTGATGGCCAAGCCGCGCGAGCAGTTCGCGGGTGGATGACGGGGTCAACGGCATGGGTTACTTCTGATTCTCCTCCGCCTCGAAGAGATCAAAGAACGTGGCGATCTCCGGGCGGTTGCTGAAACCGGCCTCCGCCTTGTACTTGTCGAGGATCGGCGTGGCTTCGTCGTTCGAACCGCGCTTGCTGACGAAACCATTCCAAACCACGACGTCCTCGTCCACGAGCTTGCGGCCATGAATCTGGCACCACGCGACGACTTCCTCGTCGGTCTTCCCGGTCAGCACGAACTCCTTCAGTTGCGCGTAGTCCACCTGGAGGAAGCGGCACATCCGCGCGTCCATGCCGATGCCCATGTTGGCATGAAAGTCGGCGTGCAATTCGTGGCGCGCGTGCTGGCGAATCTTGCCCAGCAGGCGGGCCAAATAATAAAATCCGCCGGCCTTGGCGCGGGGAGGAGGAGGATAGAGGTTGGGGTTCATGCGACGTTGAATTCGTGGATCAGTTCGGCCGGATCCTTGGCGCGCATCAGCGCTTCGCCGACCAAAATCGCCTGAGCCCCCGCAGCGTGCACCCGCGCCGCATCGCGACCGGTGAGAATGCCGCTTTCGCTCACGGCGATGACGTCCCGGGGGAACTGGGGGATCAACCGCTCGGACAGTCCCAAGTCGGTCTTGAAGACCGCGAGATCGCGGTTGTTGACGCCGATGATCGCGGCGTGGTGCCGCACCGCGCGCTCGAGATCCGCCTCGTCATGAATTTCGAACAGTGCATCCAGGCCCGCGGCCTTGGCGGCCCGGTGCAATGAGTCGATCTCGGCATCCTCCAGCGCCCGCACGATGATCAGGATTGCGCTCGCCCCGGCTTCGCGGGCCTCCAGCACTTGCACCGGGTGGAGCATGAAATCCTTGCGCAGACAGGGCAGGCGCGCGGTGGTCGTCTGGAAATGCGTGGTGACTTCCTCGAGGTCGTCAAGGTGGCCGCCGAAGTAGTGCTGGTCGGTCAGAATCGAAAGGGCACTGGCCTTGGCGGCGAGGTAGCGCTGGGCCTGAGCCAAGGCGCTGGCTCCGGCGGCAATGTCACCGGCGGAAGGCGAGCGACGCTTGATCTCGGCGATCACCGCCAGTTTTCCCGACGGGTGGCGGAGCGCCTGCGCAAAGGAGGGGACCGGCGGCAGTGAATCGTTCAAACCCACCAACTCCTCTTCAAATACGGGTCGAATGATCCCCGTAATTTCGCGCCGCTTATGCGCCATGATCTCGGCAAGTTTGTCCATGGGGGAAAGAAAGGGGCCAGAATTGGGCAACCGGGGCTTAGTTCAATCCACAAGTTTCTTGTCACCGGCTTGATCCCGCCGACAGTGGATCCCATGAGTGCCATCGAAGACCTGCGCCGCACCATGGCGCACCTCCGCGCGCCGAACGGGTGCCCCTGGGACCGCGAGCAAACCCACCAGTCGCTCGCCCGTTGCCTGATTGACGAATGCAGCGAGCTGCTCGACACGATCGACCGCAACGACATCTCGCACATGCGCGAGGAGCTCGGTGACGTGCTGATTCAGGTTATCTTTCACGCGCAATTGGCCGCCGAGCGGGGTGATTTCGATTTCGACGACGTCGCGCGTGAAATCAATGCCAAGCTCGTCCGCCGCCATCCGCACGTCTTCGGTACCGCGACCGCGGACACGTCCGCGCAGGTGATCGACGTGTGGGAAAAAGTGAAGGCGCGGGAGAAAGCGGAATCCGGGAAGAGCGAGTCGGCGATCTTCAAGCAACTGCCCCCGCGTCTGCCGGCGCTGATGTTCGCCGAGGAGATCGCCAAACGGATCACGAAGGAAAATCTGCCCGTCGCCGGCATCATCAACGGAGAGCAGATCGCCGCCCGGGCCCGGCAGCTCGATGCGGCCTCCGTGGGTCGGGAGCTTTTCGAACTCGCGGCGGCGTGCCGGCGGCAAGGCATCGATCCCGAGGCGGCGCTGCGCTGCGAGTGCGACCGGGTGATGAACGCGGTGGAAGCCAGCGTCGCCGCTGGAGCGTTGCGCGAGGTAAATCCGTAGGTCGTCCCGATTGCCGCCCGTCCATGCCTGATCACGACACCAAAGTGCCGCTGCCGCCGCCGGTCGTCGCCGAGTGGCTCGATCCCTTTCTCGCGTTTCTGACGAAAGAGCGGCGCTACTCCACTTACACGGTGCGCAATTACCGGCAGGCGTTCGAGGATTTCTACCGGTGGTCGCAGGATGGCGGGCGCTGGGGGCGCGGGCTGCCGGCGCTCACGACGCGGGACATGCGCGATTTTGTGATCGAGGGTCAGCGCCGCTTCGGGCGGCGGACCTTGCACAACCACGTGTCGGGGCTGCGGGCATTTTTTCGCTATTGGCAGCGACGCGGCCGGTTCAAACGCAACCCCTTCACCGGGGTGCCCCTGCCGAAACTGGAGAAAGCATTGCCGAAGTTTCTCACCGAAACCCAGGTCACCAAGCTGTTGGACGGTCCGCGAAAATTGCTCGCCAGCGGAGACCTCGACAAATTCACGACCTGGCGGGACCGGCTGGTGTTGGAGTTGCTCTATGGTGGCGGGCTGCGCGTGAGCGAACTCGTGGGTTTGAACTACGGCGCGATTGACCTAGAAAACGGCAGCGCGCGGGTGCTCGGCAAGGGCGGCAAGGAACGCATTTGCCCGCTCGGCGCCGTCGCGATGGCGGTGTTGAAAAAATTCCGCGCGGAATACGCCCGAGCGACCGGTCCGTCTGATCCCGTGTTGATCACCCCGACGCACGCCCGCCTCTCCATCGGGGCCGTCCAGTCGATCGTGAAGCGTTATCTCGCGTTGGCGGATTTGCCGATGGACATCTCGCCGCACAAGTTGCGCCATTCGTTCGCCACCCACCTGCTCAACTCCGGGGCCGACCTGCGCGCGGTGCAGGAATTGCTCGGTCATGCCAATCTGGCCACGACGCAGATCTACACCCATACCAGCGTGGCGCGGTTGAAGGAGATCTACCAAAAGGCGCACCCGCGCGCCTGAGCACAGCAGCGGTTCACCTACGGCTGCAAGGGCACGCGACGGGAACTCGAATTGCCAGACTGGTCGTAGAGCAGAATCTCCGCCGAGGTGGCGCCGGAGGCCTTGGCCTCGGGAAATTCGGCGATGAAGGTCTCCTGCCGTCCATCGAGAATCCCGTCGACCGGATGTTCGAGCGTCGTCCGCGTGCCATTATTGAGGATCACCTCGGCCCCGGCGAGCGGGCTGAGGGCATCCTTGCCCTCGACCAGCACCCGCCAGACCGCGGCCGACTTTTCCGCGCTGACGCGCACGATCTCGGGCGCCGTGCGATCGATGGTGAGTGAATCCGTTTCAAACGTGTAGCGCAGCCGC
>JAUXOH010000273.1 GCA_030682505.1 Candidatus Didemnitutus sp.
GGATCGATGAGCTGGTAGCGCATGACCCAGGATTGGGCGAGGCGGACGAGCGTATCGTAGACGGAGGAATCGCCGTGCGGGTGATAGTTCTTGAGCACTTCACCGACGACACCGGCGCATTTGTCGAACGCGCGGTTGTGCACCAGACCCTCGCGCAGCATGGCGTAAAGGATGCGGCGCTGCACGGGCTTCAGTCCATCGCGGGCATCGGGCAGCGCCCGGGACACAATGACCGACATCGAGTAATCGATGTAAGCCGTCTGCATGATGTCCGTGATGTTGGCGGTCGAAATTTTTTCGTTGGCGGTATACATGCTGAAAGAGTCGGAAAACGGGAGGCGGAAGGGGCGGAACGGGAAGGGCGGCGCCGCGAGCGGCGGGACCCTTCGCGTGGCACGGGATTAGACGTCGAGGTATTGGACGTTGAGGGCGTTGTCTTCGATGAACTGGCGGCGCGGCGGGACTTCGTCGCCCATGAGGAGGGTGAAGAGGGCGTCGGCCTTGGCGGCATCGGCGATGTCGACCTTGAGCAGGCGGCGCTTGTCCGGGTCCATTGTCGTTTCGTAGAGCTGCTTCGGGTTCATTTCACCCAGACCCTTGTAACGCTGGATCGTCAGGCCCTTGCGGCCGTTGGCGCGGATCTGGGCAATGATCTCGAGCGGCGAGAAGAGCTCCGTCTTGGTCTCGTTCTTGTTCCCGATGTTTTCGGTGATGATGTAGCGCGCCGTCGGGGCGGGCTCGAACGTCGTCGCGTCCAAGCCGGCCTTGGCGAGGGAGCGCAGCAACTTTGTCAATTCGTTCGCTTCGAAGATTTCGTGAATGGTGATGCGGCGGGCGATCATTGGCGCGGTCGATCCGGCGCCGTTGGCGGGGTGGTCGGCATCGACCTCTAGGCCCTTTTCGGCGAGGAAGGCGGCACGGGCCTTGTCATCGCGGAGGAAGCGGTGGGACTCCTTGTTGCCTTCGCGGATGCGGGCGATGTAACGCGGCAGTTCCTGGGTCTCCGTGTCCCGCTGATCAAGATATTCGGCGAGGCCGGCCCCGTGACGGGTGATCCCGCTGCCGAGTTTCTCGAGGGCCGCGAGCATCTCGACGATCGGGTCGATCTGGGCCGGGGCGAAGACATGTTTGTCCTCCGCCCGGGTCAGCACGATGTCTTCGGAACCAAGCTCAAGGAGGATGCGGTTGAGCTGCTCGTCGTTGTCGATGTATTGCTCGCGCTTCTTGCGCTTGATCCGGTAAAGCGGCGGCTGGGCGATGTAGACATAGCCGCGCTCGATGATGCCCTTCATCTGCCGGTAAAGGAAAGTGAGGAGGAGCGTGCGGATGTGGGAGCCGTCGACGTCGGCGTCCGTCATGACGATGACCTTGTGGTAACGGGCCTTCTCGGGCTTGAAGGCGGAGTCGTCCTCGCCGGTGCCGATGCCGGTGCCGATGGCGGTGATGAGGGCCCGGATTTCCTCGTTGTTGAGGACTTTGTCGAGCTGGGCCTTCTCGGAATTGATGAGCTTGCCGCGGAGGGGAAGGATGGCCTGGTAACGGCGATCGCGGCCCTGCTTGGCGGAACCACCGGCCGAGTCACCCTCGACGATGTAGAGTTCGCACAACGCCGGGTCCTTCTCGGAACAGTCGGCGAGTTTGCCGGGCAGACCGCCGCCGGAGAGGGCGCCCTTGCGGATGGTCTCGCGGGCTTTGCGGGCGGCTTCGCGGGCGCGGGCGGCCATGAGCGATTTCTCCACGATGCGCTTGGCGATGCCGGGGTTCGTCTCGAAGTAGAACATCAGTCCTTCGTAGGAGATGGAACTGACCACGCCCTCGACTTCCGGGGAGAGCAATTTGACCTTGGTCTGCGATTCGAACTTCGGGTCGCTGTGCTTGATCGAGATGACGGCGGCCAGACCCTCGCGCACGTCGTCACCGGTGATCTGAGGATCCTTATCCTTCAGGATATTGTTCGTCTTCGCGTGCTGGTTGATGGCGCGGGTGACGGAACTGCGGAAACCGGAAAGGTGCGTGCCGCCGTCCGGATTGTGAATCGTGTTGGTGTAGCAGAGGACGAGGTCGTTGAACGAGTCGTTGTATTGCAGGACAATCTCGGCGTGCACCTCGACCCGCTTCTCGTCGATGATGGTGAAGGTTTCCTTGGCGATCCGGATGGGATGGGGATGAAGCGGGGTCTTGCCCTGATTGATCTGCTTCACGAACTCGACGACGCCGTCCTTGTAGAAGAAGCGCTCGGGCTTGGGTTCGGCGGGGCGCTCGTCGGTGAAAATAATTTCCAAACCGGAATTGAGGAACGCCAGCTCGCGCAAGCGCTGCGTAATGCGGTCGGCCTTGAAGACGGTGGTTTCCTTGAAGATCTCCGGGTCCGGCTTGAACGAGATGAGGGTGCCCGTGCCCTTGGCTTTGCCGATGACCTCAAGCTTCTTGGTCGTCTTGCCGCGCTCGAAGGTCATGTGGTGCACCTGGCCGCCGCGAAACACCTCGACCTCAAACCACTCGGAGACGGCGTTGACGCACTTGGCGCCGACGCCGTGAGTGCCGCCGGAGAATTTGTAGCCGCCTTGCCCGTATTTGCCGCCCGAGTGCAAGGTCGTGAGCACCATCTCAACGCCGGGAATCTTGTATTGCGGATGGATGTCGACGGGAATGCCGCGGCCGTCGTCCCGAATGCTGATCGAGCCGTCGACGTGAATCGTGACGTCGATTTTCTTGCAATGGCCGGCCAAATGCTCGTCGACGGAGTTGTCGAGGACCTCCGAAACGCAGTGGTGCAGCGCGCGTTCGTCGGTGCCACCGATATACATGCCGGGCTTTTTCCGCACGGCCTCGAGGCCCTCGAGTTTGCCAAGTTTGGAGGCGTCGTAGGTTTCGACACCGGGGGGGACATTGGCGGGAGATTGGGCTTCGTCTTGTGCTGACATTAAGATTGAAAAACTTCGCGGAAAACACCCCTGCCTACAACAGATTTTTTCACATATTTCTGATTAAATTCAGCCGGATTCCGTGATGCGGTAATTAATGCCAACGAACGAGTTGCGGATGGCCGTTTTCCTGATTTTGGAGACCGCCGATTTGGATCGCCGGATCCCGGTAAGGGAAGGTGCGATCGCCCTGGTTTTTCGGCGCAAAAAGGCGACATTTTTGCGCGTTCGGGAGGATTCGTTTGACGGTCGAGCCCGGCGCCGCGCAAAGTGGCGCAATGGTTGTCGTTGATCTTTCGAAGTTGCGGAAACTCCAGGAGCGCGACCTGCACAAGGTGTCGCTCGAGCAGCAAATCGAGGCGGTGCCGCGCGACATCGCGGCGGTCGAAGCCCGCATTGCCTCTGAGCGTCTCGCGATCGAGACGGCCAAGACCGAATGGCATGGGCTGGAGGCGAAGAAGAAGACGCTCGAAGTGGAAATCAAGAGCGCGGAGGAGAAGGTGACGAAGTATCGCCATCAGCAACTC
>JAUXOH010000035.1 GCA_030682505.1 Candidatus Didemnitutus sp.
CCTTTTCCGCCGCGGCGAGGGCCGCGCGCACCTTCCCCGCCGGCACCTCGGGCTCGGCCTCCGCGTTCTGCCGCAAATGGGTTTTCAGATCGAGAAACAGACCGTAGGTCGGCAGCCAGGTCTTGGCATTCTTCACCTCGACCGTGACCAGCGTTTCGTGCCCGGCCCGCCAGGCTCGCGAGGGACGCAGCCGCCAGCCCACGCCCGTGAGGTTGATCCACGAAAGCAGTCCGCTGAGCAGCAGGCAGGCCAGCAACAGCGAGAGGGTGATGAAGAGGATATTGCTCGCGGTGTTGTAGGCCGCCGTGCCGATGCCCAGCGACAGTCCGATCAGAAACACCCCCGACACCGTGACCGAGATCCGATGCCGTTTGACCGGGAAGACGAGCGCCCAAACCAAGTGCCGCCAGCTGAAGCGGCGCCGCGCCCCGGCCGTCGACCCCGCGCCGTGCCAATCGGTCGCCTTCGCCGCCCAGTTGGGTGCCATCGCTTTCATCTCAGACCTCGAGGGCACCCCGGGAGCCCCGCTTGCCTCGGCGGACGTGGACGACCGAACCCATTACTCGGGAAGGGTGACGGCGCTCACGATGCGACGCAACGTGGCCGACACCGTGCGCCGTTCCTCCAGGGCATCGGAAGTCTGCCGCACGAGGCCGAGGCGGTGCGCGAGCACGGGACCAACCGCCTCCTGCACGTCAGACGGAATGACAAAATCCCGGCCCAGCAAGAGCGCGTGCGCTTGGGCGGCCACGCGCAACGCCAAGCCACCCCGCACGCTGATCCCGGCGCGGAACTCGGCCTCCGTGCGCGTAGCGGTGATGATTTTCAAAATGTAATCGAGCACGCTGTCTTCGACAAAGACCCGGCCCACCAACGACTGCAGCTTGAGCACGTCCGTGCGCGTCATCACCGGATTGAGCGCGATGGCATCGTAACCGAGTTTGGGCGCGCGCAGGATCTCGAGTTCATCGCCCGGTTGGGGATAACCCATCTGCAGCCGCATCATGAACCGGTCCATCTGGCTCTCCGGCAGCGGAAACGTCCCTTCATAATCGACCGGGTTTTGCGTCGCCACCACCATGAAGGGACTGCCGACCGGGTGCGCCGCACCGTCGACAGTGACCTTGGCCCGATCCATCACCTCCAGCAGCGCCGATTGGGTCTTGGGCGTGGCCCGGTTGATTTCATCAGCCAGCACGATGTTCGCAAAGACCGGGCCGGGCTTGAAAACGAATTCCTTTACCAACTCGTCGTAAACCGACACGCCGATGACGTCGCTTGGCAGCAGGTCGCTCGTGAATTGCACGCGCGAAAAGCCCGCGTCCATCGACCGGGCAAGTGAGTAAGCGAGCGTGGTCTTGCCGACGCCGGGCAGATCCTCGATCAAGAGATGGCCGCCCGCGATCAGGCAGACGAGCGTCTGGTCGATCACGTCGTCCTTGCCCTTGATCGTCAGGCGCATGTTCGCCTTGAGTCGGGCCAACAGGTCACGAGCGGTGGCAACCTCCGCGGCAGGGGCAAAATCGGTCATGTCGGCACCGTAGCCGCTCCACGCGGCGGCGCAAATGGGTTTTGCCGGGGCCGGGGAGCCCCAGCCGACCCATTCCCCGGCAACCCGCTTGGGAACGGGAGCCTACCTCTTGTCAACGTCGGGCACGATCCTCAACCGGGTCTCCATGCAATGCGGGCAAAGGGAGTGGGTGATCTTGCGGCGCTCCTTGTCCGCGAGATAGGGATCCACTTCCAGCCACGATTCGTCCCGCAGGGGATTCGCGACTTCTCTGCAGATTTTCTTAAAATAGCCGCACAGGGGCGGCAGCCGCTCCAGTTTGTCGGCGTGCGCTTGAGATTGCTGGGCGAGCTTGCGCATCCGGTAGGTGTCCTGCAGCGCGAGCGGGAACATCAGCGAAAGGATCACCCCGACCAGCAACGTGATGTCGGGGCGGGAGGAATATTTTTTCGCCGGCAGGCGGCGGTCCGGCCACAACGAGATCGACCAATCGAACCCCGCAAATTCGACGGTGGCGGATTCACTCCATTGTTCCTCAAAATTCCGGCCTTTCTCGTAGCGACCCGCGACTTCCTGCCCGGCGACGGTGACCCGAAGGGAATATCCCTCCGCCGTGCCGACAAAAATAGCGCGCGCCAGACTTTTCAGATCAATCGCGGCCACCAGCAGATCCCCGCCCGCACTCACTGCGTTGCGGTAACCATCACCCAAACCTCCCCGGCGCGCTCCAGAGTGTCAACACACCGACCTGAACGCGCCACCTCTGGCCAACGATGGACGGGCCGCACGTGGCATCACAGGATTGGCGTCAGGGGTGCACCCACGGCCGAGTAAATCTGCGTCACGCTTTCCTTCTGGCTGCGGGAACCCTCCCACCCCGTGAAGGAACCAACCTCGCGGTGGTGCACATGGAATTTCGGGTCGTCGGGCGGCACCTCCCGTCCACCCGGTCGCAATTCAAAGCGGCTGGGGTTGTGTACCGGCCAGAAATCGGCAGCCAGATCTGCGTGGCGATGACATCTGGCCAAGGCTTATCCCACCCACGCGATGGCCTGGATCTTCCGGGCGAGCGCCACGTCCTTGGCCGTCACCTTGTGGCCGGCGTCGTGCGTGTTGAGGCGGATGGCGACGCGGTCGTAGACGTTGCTCCAGTCCGGGTGGTGGTCCATCGCCTCGGCCTCGAAACCGACCCGCACCATGAAGGACATCGCTTCCTTGAAACTGCCAAACTGAAACGTGCGCGCGAGGGCATCGCGCTCAAAGGTCCAGCCCGTCAATTCGCCCAGCGCGGTGGTGATCTCAGCGGGAGTCAACGGTTGGCTTGCCATGCGACAAGGGTGCCACGGGCTTCGGCCTTGTCAAACGGCGAGCCCCGTCGCTCAATGACCGCCCTGCATGTCTCCCCCGCCGCCTGCCCAACCCCCGTTGCACGTCGCCATCATCATGGACGGCAACGGACGCTGGGCCAAAGCGCGCGGACTGCCTCGGCTCGAGGGTCACCGGCGGGGCGTGGAAACAGTCCGCACGGTGGTGGACGCTGCCCGCGAACTCGGCATCCGATACCTGACCCTCTACGCGTTTTCGGCTGAAAACTGGAAACGGCCGGGTGAGGAAGTCTCGGGTTTGATGGGCTTGCTCGATTTCTTCCTGAAACGGGAGCTGAACAACCTGATCAAGGAAAAGGTCCGCCTGCATACCATTGGACGGACGGAGGCCCTGCCCCCCAACGTGCAGCGCGAACTTGAGCGCGTGAAGGAGGCGACGAAGCACTTCACCGAATGGAACCTCGTGCTCGCCCTCAACTACGGGGCGCAGACCGAGGCCGCCGACGCGGCCCGCGCCTACGCGGTCGCGGTACAGGCTGGTCGGGAAAATTCGGACGAGGCCACCTGGGAGAAATTCAGCCGCTATTTCTACACGGCCGACCTGCCGGACCCGGACCTGTTGATCCGCACGTCGGGCGAAATGCGCTTGAGCAATTTTCTGATGCTGCAACTGGCCTACGCCGAGATGGTCTTCACCCCCACCCTGTGGCCGGACTTCGGCCGGGCCGATCTCGTTGCCGCGGTCGGGGAATTCGGCCGCCGGGAACGGCGCTTTGGGGCCACCACCGAGCAAATCAAGACTGGCCCCCGGTAATTCGCCCCGCCTACCCTCGCCCGTGGTATCTCGCATCGTCAGCACCCTCCTCCTTTGGGGCGCCATCCTTGGCAGCCTTTGGTTCTTCGGTCCTTCGGCGGCAGTCGTCATCATCGCGCTGCTCGCGGCGCTGACGCTGCACGAGTTCTACCAGTTGACCGAGAAGATGGGCTTCCGGCCTTTTCGCTGGATGGCCTTGGGCTTCAGCGTGCTCATCATCGCCGGTCCTTACTACGTCACGGAATACCTTTTTGAAGGTGAGGAATTCGCCGGCTTCGCGCCCGCGATGCTCGCCTTGGCTTTGGTCGCCAGTTGCATCCGTTGCCTCAGCGAGCGCGACCCGACCAACCGCATCGAGTCCGTCTTTGCAACGGTCATCGGCTTGGTCTACGTGCCGTTCATGCTGCATTTTCTGGTGCGGCTGTTGCTGCTTTTCGGCGAGCCCACGGTGGGCTTGGTGGTCAGCCTGTGGGTCGTGGCGGTCTCGAAATTCTGCGATGTGGGCGCGCTGTTGAGCGGACTCGCCTTCGGGAAACACCCGATGTCACCGAACATCAGTCCGAAGAAGACATGGGAAGGTGCGATCGGTGGCGTGCTTATTTCCGCAGGCGTTGGCGCCGGCCTCGCGTGGTGGGCAGCGGACTACCTGCCCGACGGTTTCACGCCCCTCGCGGCGGCGCTCGTCGCCCTGCCCTTGGCGCTGGTCACCATCGTTTCGGACCTGATGGAGTCGGCGATGAAGCGCCGGGCCGACCTCAAGGACACCGGCAAACTCATCCCGGGCATCGGCGGAGCCTTCGATCTCACCGACAGCCTGATTCTCACGGCGCCGGTGGCGTATGTGATCTTTCTTTTTCTGAGCTGATCCCGTGGCGGCGAACCTTCCCAGACGTCGCATTGTTCTCCTCGGCGCCACCGGCTCCATCGGGGAAAGCACGTTGCGGGTGATCGCCGCGCATCGCGACCGGCTCGAACTCGTCGGCATCGCCTCCCACAGCCGGCACCAACGGCTCGCCGAGATCGCGCGCGAATTCGGCGTGAAACACGTCGGTCTGGCTGACGACGCCGCCCTGGCCGCCGCGCGCACGTCGGACGCTTTTTCAGCCGGCACGGTTTTTTACGGCGGCCCGGTCGGGCTCGCTGAAATCGCCACGCTGACCGAAGCCGACACTGTGCTCGTCGCGGTCGTGGGCACCGCCGGGCTGGAACCCGCCTTGGCCGCAATTGCCGCCCGGAAGACGATCGCCCTCGCCTCGAAGGAGCTGCTCGTCATGGCAGGCAAGTTCGTCATGGCCGCGGCGCGGGCCAGCGGCAGCCAACTCCTTCCCGTCGACAGTGAGCACAACGCGGTTTTCCAGTGCCTCCAAGGTCACCGGACCGAGGACGTGCGCCGGATCGTGCTGACGGCCTCGGGCGGTGCGTTTCGCGACTGGCCCCTTGAGCGGCTGGCCGAAGCCACGCCAACCGATGCGCTCAAGCACCCGAATTGGGCCATGGGGCCAAAGATCACGGTCGATTCCGCCACGCTGGCCAACAAGGGCCTCGAGCTAATCGAGGCGCAATGGCTCTTCGGGTTGCGCGCCGAGCAATGCGAAGCCGTATTGCACGCCCAAAGCATCATTCATTGCCTCGTGGAGTATCGCGACGGCTCGATACTCACGCAGCTTTGCCCGCCCTCGATGACCTTTCCGATTCAGCACGCCTTGCTCTTTCCGGATCGCGCGCCCTGTCCGACCGACGACGCGCTCAGCCTGCACAAGCCGTTCACGCTCGATTTCCGACCCGTCGAAGCGGAGCGCTATCCGATGCTGGGTCTCGCGCAGGCCGCCATGGTCGCCGGGGGCAACGCGCCGGCCGTCTTCAACGCGGCCAACGAAGTCGCCGTGGCCGCCTTCCTCGGCGGGCAGGTGTCGTTTCTTGCGATTTCCGGCGTCGTGGAACAAGTTCTCGCCCAAGTGAAAAACACCGAACCCCCGTCGCTGCCTGCGGTCATGGAAGCTGACGCCGAAGCCCGGCGCGTGGCCCGCGCCCTGCTTCCCACTTTCAACTCTTCGTCCCGCTGATCTTCATGGAATTGCTTTCGTCCCTGCTTGGTAACGCCTGGTCCATCTTCCTGATCGTGCTCTTTTTCGGCGGTTCGATCTTCGTGCACGAGCTGGGGCATTTCCTGGCGGCGCGGCGGCGGGGCGTGAAGGTGGAGCGATTCTCCATCGGATTCGGACCGCGTATTTTCGGCTGGAAGGGCAAGGACGGCGTGGAATACCGCCTCTCCTGGTTTCCCCTTGGCGGCTACGTTTCCCTGCCCCAGCTCGCCGACATGGGCGAGATCGAGGGCACGCCCGAGACCGAAGGCAATGCGCTGCCCCCGCTCAGCTACAGCACGAAGATCATTGTTTTCGGCGCCGGCGCTTTCTTCAATATCGGGTTTGCCTTCGTGCTCGCGAGCATCCTCTGGGTCGTGGGCCAACCCACGAGCGAGGATCTCTCGACGACCCGCATCGGCTATGTCGCCCCGACCCTGACCTTGGAGGAAGGGGTCACCGTGCCGAGCCCGGCGAGCGAAGCCGGCATCCGCGTCGGCGACATCGTGCGCGCCATCGATGGCAATGCCGTCCGGGATTGGATGGATTTGTTGCAAACCCTGGTGACCAGCGCCGGTCGTTCGGACGATGGCCGGCGGCGCACCGTCTTCACGGTGGAACGCGACGGCCAACTGATCGATCTCACCGTCTATCCGCGTCTCTCGGGCGAGGACCACGTACGCCGCATTGGCGTTTTGGCTGGCTATACGGCCATCGTCTCCGCCGTCCCGGAAAAATCGCATGCGGCCACCCTCGGCCTGAAAGTCGGCGATCAACTCACGAGTTTGAACGGCGCACCCTTGTGGCATCTCGTTGCACTGATGGATGTGTTGCAACAGGAGCAACCCCAGCCCTTCACGCTGGGCATTGAACGCGACGGGCAGGCGATCGAGATTGCCGTGCCGGCCGAGCGCCCGGCCGACTCGCGCGGGATCTTTGGCGCCGGGTTCCGCAGTCGCGTCGGCTTGCTGCACAAAAACCCCGTCGAACAAATCGGCCATCACATCGCTATGACCGTGCGCGTC